>PWGL01000108.1 GCA_003554465.1 Candidatus Pacearchaeota archaeon | reverse complement strand
GTAAGCGCAGTAGAAGTGGTAAAGCAAGCACCTTTCCAAACCTTAACTACCTCTCCTAAACCATCCCTCATATTTTCCCAGTCTTCAATACTCTCATTTATGTTTTCTATCCTTTCTTTTGTTCTTTCAGGATTTAAATCAATCATTCTCTTCTCAATACCAACACTAACTGAAAAATCTGCCTCAGAGGTAGTACCTTTTGCATCAGATATTAAATTTACCCTGGCAATCCTTTCAAAATTAATTTCTTTCAAGGCAATTCTTTTTTCATTACCTTCCTCATCAGTTATAACCCAATTGCTTCCTTCTCTCAAAATAGTTGTTCTTGGTCCTACCAACTCTTTTTCTTCTACACCCTCATAAGTTTTATATTCTATCTCGATCCTATCTTCCATCAACTCTTTGATTTTAATATATGGTCTGTCTCCTTCCCCCATTTTAATAACTTCCTGGCCCTCTAAAGCCCCTTTCTTATAGCTCTCTTCATCAAAAGTTACTTCAAATATAGCTCCTGCCTCATCCGGACCTGGAACCACAACCCTTTCTAATGCGACATACTCGCTATCTCTGCCAACAGTAACAACAGAAGAAGAGTGGTCATAACTATATACTTCTAAATTTTTCAGGGTTTTCTCGGCATTCCTCGCCTGTCTTGTGTCAGGATAGTTATCAACTATCTTTTCCAATAATTCTTGCCTGTCTCTATCCTGTCTTAACTTTCTAGCTAAATCACTAACATCATACAACGCATTAGCCGCATAATAATCTCCACTTTTATCTTTACTACTACCATACCTATTAAAAATATTTAATGCCTCTTCTTTTGCCTCATTAAATTTTTCTAAAGCATTTTCACAATCTTCCTCATCTATATCTTCCTCATCTATATCTTCGCAACCCTTATTTGTGGCCATTGTAACACCTTCAAAAACATAATCTCCCAACATTCCGTCAACCCTGATTATATTGACCTCGTCACTGCCAAGAGTATTTTTAATACCTTTTTTCAAATCTTCTTTACCCATATTTAGCCAGTCAGGAATGTCTTTTATAACATTGTCAAGCCACTCTGCCTCTATATTTTCATTGTCAATATGGCTAGAATGTACTCCTGAGGTGGTAATTATAAACACCTCATCTCTAGAATCTGTCTCATTTAGCCCTACATAAACTAAATGTTGTCCTGTATCAGGTATCTTTTGACCTGTCCTAAAAGATGTCGCACTATCTTCCTTTTGAAGGATAACTTCATCTGCCATATCTATCCTCAAATTAACCTCTTCTCCCCTACAATCTAAAGATACTAATCCGGATCCTCCCCCTAAACCAAATATATCTCTCACTCTACACTGGTTATCCAAAATTCTCTCCCCTTCTGTAACCCAATGACTATAATCTCCTATTTGCAATCTTGCCCTTTTAACTCCTGAAGATATATCTTCTAATCTAACCCTGGCTCCCGCCTGACAATAAAAACCGGGAATATAAACAGTATTACTAGTCTCTCCTTTCTCTAATGTGAAATCTCTAACTTTTGTATTTTTGTCAGAATAAATTGAAATTCCTGCCCTATCTTCCTCAACCCAGTCTGTTCTCAAATAACCCTTACCTCCCCAAAAACTATGATGTCTATAATTACCTTGCCACTCTCTGTCTTGCATAGTTGGCAGGTAAAATGTGGACTCTCCTGCCCCCACTATTCCTCTTGTATCATAATCTAAAACTGCAGTTAAATTTGCGGTAATCTTGTCAGGCATATCTTTTTCAGGCATTCTCTTAAGCAATAAAACAACATAACCAATATCATTCATTATTGGAGAATCTAAACTAGTCTCCCTAGTTCTTCTTAATGCAGCATTTGAAGGGTGAAAGCTAATACCTGCAATATGTTCTGAAGGTTCTCTCTGTTTAAAGTCCACAGAAGTTAAAGATGCAACATCAATTAAAGGGTTTAACTTAACCGCATCCAACTTACAAAAAACAGGGACTGTCTGAGACTCTAACAAATCGCTTCTAACTACCATTGGCTGGCAACCACCGGGCCTTACATTAACTATAAAATCAAATCTTGCCTTACACTTATCTGGATCTTCAAGACCAGGCCAAAATTCAGTATAATCTACCCCTTGCTGAGAATAAAAGTCCTGATAGGTTGGCTGGGAATATTGGGGTTGAAATTGGGCACTAGCTAAGGGTAAAACTAATGCAATAAACAACAATACCCATAATTTCTTATATCTCATCATCTAAAGTTTAGATGCACCTCCTGCATCTCTAATTTTGAATATGATTCTTGCAAATCTTCAATATTACTAGGCTCATCTATAGAGCTAACTCTAATTTCCATCTCTCCACTCTCTAACTGAGATTGTGTTATATAAATACTTGACTCTCCCCCTCCAGATATAACATTTGTTGCCTCTTGCCCAGGTATCTCCATATCAAAACATTCTTCACTAGTGGCCCCAAACATTCCCAAAACTCCCGGCCTGGCAACATCAAAACATCTAGTTGTGGTCTCACCTTTTACATACAAATCAGAATCACTATAAACCTGAACACTTATATTATACCTGCCCTCGCTTAACTTAATCTCTTTTTGGTCTGGCCATGCTAAAGTTCCGACCTGGTCATTTTCAAAATAAACCATTGCCCTATCATCAACTTCTCTGCCATCAACTAATAATCTCACATCTAAATCATAAAGCTTATCCATTATAACATTAAACTCTCCCCCTTCATTGGTAGAGACCTGCTTCTCCTCTCTCTCGTAGCCATCTGCCTCAGCAATAATAGCCCCATTAATACATCTAGGGGCCTTCCCACTAAATAGTGCCTCTCCCTCAACCATTTCACTATTACCAAGACCACAAACCTCATTAAAACACTTAACACTTACATCTGCCTCAATAGGTTCTAAATCTCGGCCATAACCATAAGTATAAACATTTACATCTGCATCCATATATTTGCAAACCTCTGGCTCTTTCCTCTCATGAACTCTTTCAGGGAATGCTTCTCTTATCTTATTCCTGTTGATAAAGACCACCACAGGAAACTGAAATAATTCCTGACCGTCATAAATCTGAACCATTACAGGATGAGAAAGATCATAGACAAAATGGTAAGGAGTATAACACATACCCAATGCACCCATCCCGTGCTGATTACCTATTGGCTCGGCTTCTAAAACTTCGTCTTCGTCATGAATTTCCATCTTCGTGACCCAATCTCTATTATACATAAAATTAACATTTTTCACACCTAAATCCAAATTAAAATATTCCAATTCATCCTCATAACCTCCATCCCTTAACATCATGACATTTGACTCTATCCCTTCTAACAATTCTTCCCTTATATTTCCCTCTAACCAAACCTCTGGAGCGCAAGATAATTCCACACCTGTAACAGGAGCATAATTATGCAATGTATCAAGTGTATAGTTTTCTAAAAAAGCTTCATCTCTCTGTCTAAAAAAGACATCTCTTGCAACCTCATAATTACTTCCTAAATTACTTTCCACCTCCCTAGTATGTTCCCTAACAAGTACAGCTTTATCCTCATACTTCATATTTAAGTCCGCATTCAAATCCGCCCTGACATCATTATCCATAATTTGTACTCTCGCACTGATTTCACCCATATCTATAGTGTAACCCTGTCTCCTAAACTCGGACAAATCACAATATAAATTTTCCTCAAGATACATCTCAAGCTGCTCTTCCATATCACTTTTAGAAGGTATTTGTTCCCCCACACTACCATCTCTAGAGATATAATACCAATAAGGAACTGCTGTGCCCATGAAATTTAACTGGCTACCTTGAGGCATAAAGTTATTTCCGGGCTCATAATTTGGTAGATAAATATATCCTCCCTGTTCCCCCATAATAGATATACCTGACTCAACCCCATTTTCTAAACAATCCAAAAATCCCTGATGAACTTGTCTAAATTCCTGGGGTAAATCTTCCTCTGTATCCTCCATTCTCAAGACAAAAAATAACACCACTGCCGCAACAATTATAATTGCCAGAATTACAAATATGGTTATCTGCGATTTATTAGGCAATCCTCTTTTTCTAATCATATTTTCACGAAGAAAGGGGGATATATAAATTTATTTAAGTTTCTCTTGCCCCTTCTCTAGCATTATTAAATTAAAATGGGCCTGCGCGGAGTTGAACCGCGGATCTCTTCCACGTCAAGGAAACGTCATTTGTGGGCCCCTATATTAAAAGCTAACCACTAGACCACAGGCCCAAGCTAATAAATATAAAAAATGAACATTTAAAAACCTTATTTCATATCATTTTCATATATTTTAGAAGGGAAAAGCTTAATAAACCCTTCTCAAATTGTTTTATAAGAAAAAAAAGAAAATGAGAATACCTAAAAAAACCAACAGATATTGCCCGTACTGCAAGAAACATCAAGAACATAAAATTAGTAATGTTAGCGGAGGCCACAAAAGAGGTACGTTGAAAAGAGGTAGTATACAAAGAGCTAAAAAGAGAGGTTTGGGTATAGGCATGGGAAATAAAGGAAGATGGGGATCTAAACCAACAACCCCAAAAAGAAAAACCAAAACTACTAAAAAGACAAATCTTACATATAAATGTAAAGAGTGTGGAAAGACACACTATCAAAAGAAAGGAGTCAGGGCAGGAAAAATAGAGGTAAAACAAAAAGGAAAACCATAAAATGGCAAGGAAAAAATATTTCGAAGTTGACCTACCAATATTGAAAAGAAAGGTAGAATTGCTAGCTGAAAGTGAAGACTCTCTAAAAGGAAAGTCTATAAAACTTGACCTAGCTAGAGAAATAAAAGGTAAGAACTTTGAAATAATATACAAGATAGATCAGGAAGGTGCCGCAAAACCCCATAAATTGCATGTCTATAAATACTTTTTAAGAAGAATGATGAGGAAAAGTATAGATTATGTTGAGGATTCTTTCCAGATAGAGTGTGGGGATGCAAACTTAAGAGTTAAGCCTTTCCTAATAACAAGGAAAAAAGTGTCTAGAAATGTCAGGAAAGCTCTTAGAAACAAAGCTAGAGAAGAAATTGAGAATTATATAGGTGATAAAAAATTTGAAGAGGTTATTTCATCTTTACTATCAAACGACTTCCAAAAAGATCTTTCACTGGCCCTTAAAAAGATTTATCCCTTAACATTATGTGAGATAAAAGAAATATATGTTGAATCAAGTGGCGGAGAGAGTAAAGAAGAGAAAGAGGCTAAAAAGAAAGTCAAGGAAGAATAAGAACAAAGTGAAGAAATAACAGAAACAAAAATAATGATAAAAAAGATAATTTTTTAAATAGCAATACATGAATAATTCTACATTATAAAAATAAAGTAAACTTATTGCCTCAGTAGCTCAGTTGGCTTAGAGCGCTTGCCTTGTATCTAGCAAAGAAAGCAGGAGGTCGGGGGTTCAAATCCCTCCTGAGGCTTTTTATTAGCCTTGCTCAAGAGATTTTTTGAAAATTAAATATTATTTTTGCAATAATAAATCAGAATAAGAAACTGAAACTAAATCACCCTTTTGAATTTTGAATAAATTGAGATAGAAATGACACTGCTCAAGTAAATTCTCTCTACCCATATTATTTTCTTTATCTATAACCTCAATCTCCACAAAACTTCCCAAACCTTTCACAATATCTATATGGAATTTAACATTGTCAATAAAAAATATTTCTCTTTTCTTATCTACAACAACCAAAATACCTAATGCCTTAGTTAGAACTTTTTTTAATGAAGAATCTATATTGTTGCCAATATCATCATTTTTTCTATTTTTATTATTATTTTTACCATAATCATTTCTAAACAATGTAACCTCTGACTCTTTTGGACCACTTTTATCTTCTCTATTATAATGGATTAAATAATTCTCTATATTTCCCTCTCTCAATTTTAATCTCCCTTTCTTAGTATTGAAATAAGTATCAACCTGATGGTCAATACCTTTGAAATCGGCATTTCTAGATTTTAAAATATCTCTAATCTTATTTGGATTGTTTAACTTAGCCTTAATCTCTACATTTATATGTCCCATGTTAAAATAATTATTCTAACTTAACCATCACATATTTATAAACATTATTAAAATTTTATATTTTATATTATAAAAGAAGGTAACAATTATAAACAACCAATTATCTAATAAAGAGATGGCATGGCAAGATATAATAATAGGATTTGCAATAGTAGCACTGGGATATGCACTGGTACCTCAAGTTTACAAGGGTTTTAAAGATAAAAGAAAAATGATGCATATTCAAACAACAACCATCACTACAATAGGGATGTATACCTTAGCAATAACTTACTTGACACTAGACCTCATCTTTTCCTCAATAGTAACATTCATAACAGGAACCTTATGGCTATTATTATTTATCCAAACAATAATTTACAAATAAAAAAGACAATTTTGAAATAAATTAATTATCAATTTAAATAAAATAGAAATAAATTGAAATAAATTTTAATTGGGAGAGATGCTATAAGATTTTTTTTATTATTCCTTCTTAATTTTTCTCTTTTTCTTCTTATTGACCCATATATAGAAAAGAGCTACTAGAAGTAAAGCAAATACTAAACTAGTGAAACCAATAAATCTTAACAAAGATCTACTAAGGCATGGCATTCTCCTTACATCATTTTTACACCAATCAGGAGCACCTCCTGTACCTTCCCATGTAGGCTCCATAACAGATTCTATATGGCCATCAGGCTCATCGCAGGTATCAATTATCTCGTATTCCATATCTGTACACTTAGTTACATCGGGACCTTCTCCAGCATTACATTCGTCCTGAGCTTCACTAGAAGTATCATCATCATCAAGTAAAACGTCAAAACTCCAACTTAAACCATCGTCAGCATTATGATAAATAAAATTTTCTGCAGACCCTATACACTCATCTTCATCATTATCCCATACACATGAACAATTCATATATTCCTGGCAGTCTTCACCATAATCTCCACTCTGTCCACATCCCAAATCAGTATCTTCCAACGCTTCGTTTGAAGTAAGATAAGCAACATTCCATGGATCATCTCCACATTGACTTTGGTTATAATCACTACATCTAAAATTTTGACCATTACCGTTATCATTTCCATTTTGTACAGTAGGGTCTACACACTCCCAACCTTCATCTTCATCACACATCATTCCAGAAGGACAGCATTTCTCCATATCTTCATGAGGATTATTCCAATTCTTCCCATCTTCCTTATAACAATCATCTAGACTATTACTTTCCATAACCCCATAATCCCCGTCACGCTCTTTCCAGGTATCGCCATCAACACACATAGGATCATTAGAAGCAATATAAAAATCAGTGTGTACTGGACCACCCCACTCCTGCATATAGACAGAAGGAGCTGACAAAACTATAGTAAACACTATTACTAAGTTCAAAAACAAAATAAATTTATTCTTAATCATTTTTAATCTATAAACTCAAAGCCCATTTTTAATTCTGTTGAATAGTAAACATTAGAATAAGGAAAAGTTTTATCAAATTCTACCACATATTCATAATCTTCGCTCCATCTGCCTTCTCTATCATGCCCTTCCATCTTCTCTTCATCTTTAAAAAACTCCCAATTAAATAATAAATCATATTTCTCACCTATCCAATCATCATCAGTAGGATAATTAAAGCAATACAATTTTTGGTTGACAGGAGCATCTTCACAATCATCATATTCCTCACTACATACTAAATAACAATCACCTTCTCCCAACTCATCGGCTCCGGCGGGAGCATCCGGAAAAATACATTCTCCAGTTGCACCACCAGTACAATTTGCAGTATAACTATCTTCAGCAGAAAACTCTATCTCTTTCCCAATAAATCCTTCATCTTCTGGCTTTGTAATAATAGGGGAAGGATTTAGACCCTCGCTAAAAACTAAGATAATTACGGAATCTGAAGCTCTATTAGGATTTTTTCTATCCATCTCTTCAACCATAACCTCTACATTATAAGATCCCGGAGAATTAAAAGTATTGCTAACATTACAATTACCGGTACTTGAACAATGTTCCTCAGTAATTGATTCGCCGTCTCCAAAGTCCCATTCTGCTCTTAAATCATCATCTTTATCTCTGAAATTGGCCTTAAATTCTATTTCAGTTCCATTCAAAAACATATCGTTATCCCCAGGATAAACTATTTCTACTGAAGGCTCCTCATTATTTACTGTATCCGAAACTTCCAATTCTCCAGAAACTATCTCATCCCCACCAGGAGAGTCAGAACGAATAGCTTCGAAAGTATAAGTTCCTGACTTATTTGCCTTCCATGTAGTAAAGGCTTCAGTTGAAATTTGGGCAACCTCAGAATCAAACCATAAAAAGCCTTCTTTAATAACTGTGAATTCGACTTCATAACCCTCAAACCCTTCACCACTCGCAACTAGTTTAACAGTATCATTCAAATGAGCTTCACTTATAACATCTCCATCCATATCTTCCCAATGGGCAGTTTTCAATCCTTCTTTTGTATTCACCAATGTCTCATATTCTACCCATTCAGAAGGATTATAATCTCCAGGGCTTTTACCTCGAACTCTCCAATAATATTGAGAGTCAGAAGCTAAAGGACTAACTTCATGAGATGTTCCACTTATTCCATCCTCACTAGCACCACCCAATACATTATTAAAATTAGAATCTGAGGCTACTTCTATTTCATATTCTTCAGTCCTATCATCACCTTCATCCCAAGCAGCCTCAAAGCTTGAAATAGTTATTTCATCTCCGTCTATAGATAGATTCTCCGGAGCATCTAGTTGAGGCATTATTGTAACATTATGATAAGCCCATTCTGAATCTTCCATTTCCGGAGGAGTATAACCAGATAAGGTTTCTATGAAATCATAAGATGATTCTTTTAAAGCATCTAAGGGGCCTATCCTCATACTACCACTTATATCATGAGCAAACATTATATCAACCCCTACCTCTTCATCTTCCTCATCATCTAAAGTTCCGGCCTCCGAATTTTCCATAAGAACGCTATTTGCTGAATCTTCTTCCCCTAAACCCCTTATTCTCCAATAATAATCTTCTTTATACGTTAAATTATCAAATGTGGCTGTTTCATTCATACGATCTAAAGATACATATAACATTTCCTCATAAAGTGGCTGTAAATCGTCATTAGTTTCTGCATGGACATATACCCCACCACCTTCTTCTGCAACACCTGACATCTCCGATTCTCTAACACCACTCCCAAGGCCTATTGAATGGACAACAATACCGTGATCTTCATAAGCATCTCTTGCAGCATATTCCGGATCCCTCCCTCGATTACTTTTTCCATCAGACATAAAAAGAATAACACGACTCTTATCTTCATCACTTTCATCTACTAAATGTTCTCTAGCTAAATCTATTCCAGGACCGCTAGCAGTCAGACCTCCTGCACTTAATCCTCTTATAGTATCTTCTACTGAATCCCAGTCATCAGAAAGTTCATGCTTTAGACTCGCGCTACTAGAATAAGCGACAACTCCTAAACGGTCACTATAATAATCCTGGTCAAATGTTCCAGGTTCAGGTAATTCTGCTATTATGTCTTCCTCCTCAAAACTATAAGTTTCTGACAATTGAATAAAATATCCTGCTGCATTTTCAACAGGATCCCAGACAGCCTCAAAACTATCATAAGTTATATTCCTATTCGCCAAATTTTCAGGTTTTGGCAATTCAGATGAGGCATAAACAACAGATCCACCTATAGAACTTAAACTCGTACTCTCTATCACTCCCCCAATGTTAAAAAAATAAAAAAGAAACAGAAAGAATAAAATAAATATTGCTAAAAAAATAAAAATAAAAACCATATTTGGCATTTCTCCTTCCTCTCGAGAACCCGGTTGAAGATTATCTTCGCTACCTTTATTAATTGTCTTTTTCAAAATTATAATAATCAAAATTACTACTATCAATAAAATTACACCCATACCTATTATCAAACCTAACCAGACTATTGCCCCTGTACCTTCTTCATCTTCATCATCAGGGTCTACACCATTCCCATCTTCATCTTCATCATCAGGGTCTACACCATTCCCATCTTCATCTTCATCATCAGGGTCTACACCATTCTCATCTTCATCTTCATCATCAGAGTCTACACCATTCTCATCTTCATCATCAGGGTCTACACCATTCTCATCTTCATCTTCATCATCAGGGTCTACACCATTCTCATCTTCATCTACCTCATATTCTAAATTCAACATTGGATAATCATTACCATCATCAATAAACCATGTTTCGTCCTGCTCTTGACCTTTAAATGCTATATCCCATCCTGCAACATTAAAAGTTTCTATATCTTTCATTTCTTCCGTTGTTTTCCCTATGCCACCATTACTCTCCTCTACCCCTGTCTCTTCTTTATCCCAAAATGAACTTTCTACTTCAGTATCTCCATGCTCAAAACCAACTAATCCTCCTATTGAATCTCCCGATACTTCTGAAACAGAATAAGAATTTTTGATTCTTCCTTCAGAATTAGAACCGGCTAGGCCTCCTACATTCTCATCTCCAGCAACACCACCAGAAGAATATGAATTCAAAATATGGCCTTCATCATCTACCTCATCATTTATCCCGGTTAATCCTCCAACATACTTTCTCCCTTCGACATCTCCCGAAAAATAAGAATTTTTGATTCTTCCTTCATTAATACCTGCTAATCCTCCTACATCATCATTTCCTTCCAAGCTAGAATCAACAACCCCTAAATTCTCCAAAACTCCTCCCTCATATAGTCTTCCAAAAAAACCGATAGGCTCAGAAAAAAGAATAGATACATCTATATTAGAAATCTCATTCCCATCCCCATCAAATTCGCCAGCCATAATAGGTATATAAAAGCTCTCATGGCCACTTAAATCTATATCATCGTTCATTCTGAATTTTAAGGAAGAGTCCTGACTAAAAACTAACAATTTTTTTAAATCATTAAAGTCACTCAATAAATAATATCCATTTTCCTCATCAAAATAATCGCTAGCATCTAACGATTTATCGTTCTCCAGCCATTCATCAAAATGACCACCATAAATAGCGCCATGTGTTATAACTTTATCTCCATTCAATAAAGACCCATCTAAATTATAATATGAATTTTCAATATGTCCTGTATAAAATTTTCCTGCTAGGCCTCCTAAATCAGAAATCCCTTGAACATTACCTACCGAATATGAATTAACTATATCGCTATCACTATATCCTACTAATCCTCCAACATATCCTCTACCCTCAACATCTGCCTTTGAATATGAATTCCTTATTTCTCCTCTTGATTGCCTTCCTATCAAACCACCCGTCCTAAAATTTCCTCGAACTTCTCCTTCGAAATATGAATCTTTTGTTAAGCTTGAACTATATGCTATTAACCCCCCTGTATTCGTATTTCCGAAAGAAGAGCCGGTTGAAAAACAATTTTCTATAACTCCAAAATTGTCAGCTACCAACCCACCTATATAATTTTCTCCTATAGATTCAAAATCAATCAGGCCTATATTTCTAATTTTCGCATCTTCACCCGTAAATGCAAATAACGCTCCATAATTCTCTTGCCCTCTATTTACATATAAATCAGAAATATTATAGCCATTACCATCCAAAACCCCCTTAAAATGAGAATCCTGACTTCCAATAGGGTTCCACCCTCTATATTGGTCTTCCGAAGAAGTATAAGTAACTTCAAAATACCCCACTACTTCTTCTTCCAATTCTATTATTCCTTTCTCTTCATCTACTATTCCTACTTCTGCGCTAGAATCTATTATCTTGCCTAAAGGAGTAAATCTAAGATAAAAAGTTTCTCCTTTTTTATCTACATCCCAGGAACCTAAATCTTCAGCAGTGATTTCATTGCCTGCTTCATAGAATTTATCAGTGGAATCACTTGCTAATTCAATATAACCATCAGTATTTTCATCTATATTATTTACTAAAACATAGTTAGAATTTAAATCATTCCTAGTTTCATTCAAATGATACCAAT
>PWGL01000076.1 GCA_003554465.1 Candidatus Pacearchaeota archaeon | reverse complement strand
GATTTACTTAGCAATATTCATCAATTTATTTAGGCCGGATGGGAGGGGGCAGGTTGGCTATTTCAGCACTGTTGATGGAGCAAGTTTTTATTTTTATTCCTGTTTTGACCAGGGTATCAGGCATGGTTTTATCTGCACCTATCTTTGGTAGTCAAAATGTTCCAAATCAAATAAAAGTTGCCGTTAGTATGGTGTTGGCTTTAATATTTGTCCCACTGTTTACCGGACAAGAGATAACCGACTACCACCCCATGTCCATGTTGATCGTCCTATTAACAGAGCTTTTAATAGGGATAGCCATCGGACTCATTGCGAATTTATTTTTTTCTGCGGTGCATATTGCTGGACAACTGATGGACATGCAAATGGGGTTTATTATAGCCAATGTTATGGATCCACAGTTTCAGTCTCAAGTACCTTTGATTGGTCAGTTTCAATACATACTAGCTATTTTAGTGTTTTTGTCCATCAATGGGCATCACCTATTGATTAGAACAGTTTACCAGAGTTACGAGTTTGTGCCCCTTGGAGTGTTGACAAACTTGGGGGCTGGTGGTTTGGCTCTTAATCAATTGTTTTCGAGGGTTTTCCTATTGTCATTACAGGTGGGTGCACCTGCTGTGGGGACCCTGTTCTTGACAAATATTGCCTTAGGTGTATTGGCCAGGACAGTCCCGCAAATGAATGTGTTTATGATTGGTTTTCCGGTTAAAATCTTTGTGGGTTTTATCGCATTAATTTTAATGATGCCTCTTTATAATTTAATGTTAAGTAATTTATTTGAACACATTTGGGATGGGATTTTTATCGTTTTAGACAGCATGTAGTGTTATTATTTAGATTATATTAAGCACTTTGAAAGGCTGATCACAGTGGTTCATAGAAGGACTAAAAAAGTTACATTTGACCTTCAGCTCTTTAATCAAGAAAAAACAGAAAGAGCTACCCCCAAACAAAGACGGGAGACGCGAAAGAAAGGGCAGGTAGCCAGGAGCACTGAGCTGACATCAGCTTTTCTATTGTTGGTAACCTTTTTCACACTGTTCATGGTGTTTCCCATCATTTTTGATCGGTTTATGAGATTTACAACGGAATTTTGGACCGAGATACCTCATCAGAGTTTTGCTCTGACAGATATTCATTCAGTTATGGTAGAGATTATAATAGAAGGTGCTATTTTTGTGACCCCAGTCATGATGGCTGCGATTATCGTGGGGGTTACGAGTAACCTTCTTCAGGTTGGACTCTTAATAACTGGAGAACCCCTCAAACCCAAACTGGAGAGATTGGATCCTGTTAAGGGATTCCAAAAAATATTCAGTAAACGAGCCATTGTGGAATTATTTAAATCCCTTTTTAAAATGGTGGTTATAGGTGTAATATCTTACAATTTTTTTGCCAGTCGGATGGTATACTTCCCCTTCTTTTATGAGATGGATTTGATGCAAATTGCGAGAGAAATTGGGGACGCAGTCTGGGGCCTGATGATCAGAATTGGGTTGGCCCTTGTGATCCTGAGCATCCTAGATTATATCTATCAAGTTTGGGATCATGAACAAAACATAAAGATGACTAAACAGCAGGTTAAGGACGAACATAAACAAACTGAAGGGGATCCCCAAGTTCGGTCAAAAATAAAAGAAAAACAACGTGAAATTTCTAGAAAACGGATGATGTCAGAAGTCCCGGAAGCAGATGTGGTTATTACCAACCCTGTTCACCTGGCGATTGCCCTTAAATACTCTGGCGATATGCCTGCACCACAACTAGTAGCCAAAGGTCAAGGATTTGTGGCACAGAAAATTAAAGAATTGGCAGAAGCGAATGATGTTGCGGTCGTAGAAAATAGAGAACTTGCTCGCACCCTTTACTATTATGTAGAAATAGGCGAGGAAATCCCTGAAGAATTGTATCAAGCGGTTGCGGAAGTACTCGCCTTCGTGTACCGCCTAAAAAGATCAAAAAGCATGGAGTGATAAAGATGACGCGCCATATTGATTTAATAGTCGTACTGGCAGTGATTGCAACAGTCCTAATGTTAATCGTACCCATACCACCCAACTTATTGGACTTTTTGCTGGTTGTAAATATTACTTTGGCTTTAACGGTGTTACTGGTTTCTATGTACACCTTGGAGCCCTTGCAGTTTTCGATTTTTCCAACCTTACTTTTGTTGGCAACCATCTACCGCCTGGCGTTAAATGTATCTTCTACCAGATTAATTCTTTTAGATGCTTACGCTGGTGAAGTAATTATGCAATTTGGGGAGTTTGTCGTAGGTGGTAATCCGGTCGTTGGGTTTGTTGTATTTTTAATTATTGTCGCCATTCAGTTTATTGTCATTACCAAAGGTGCCGAAAGAGTATCGGAGGTAACAGCTAGATTTACATTAGATGCCATGCCAGGGAAACAAATGGCCATTGATGCCGACTTAAACTCTGGTTTAATTACAGAACAAGATGCCAGAGAACGCAGACAAGAGGTCGAGCGGGAAGCGGACTTTTATGGAGCCATGGATGGGGCCAGTAAATTTGTCAAGGGTGATGCCATTGCCGGAATTGTGATTACAATTATTAATGTTTTGGGCGGTTTCATTATTGGGATGCTGCAGCTAGGCATGTCCTTTGAGGAAGCCCTGCAGACCTTCACT
>PWGL01000147.1 GCA_003554465.1 Candidatus Pacearchaeota archaeon | reverse complement strand
TCTGACGGGATATAATGGAATAAGGGTTGAGGATAAGGTCCACGGGACGTCCCTTCTCGTCCGTAAGCATCTCGCTGTTCTTAACTATACTCGAGACGACACCCTTCCCCCCGAAGAACTGTCCGATCTTGTCCCCCTCCTCCATCGGGGAGAAAGAGGATACATATATTTCGTATCCGTCCTCGGGATTGCCAGCCACATACTCCACCCTGCCGTCATGTTCATGGTCCCAGACTATCGAGCTGTCCATATTGGTCTGCTTGCGTCCCGCCGACAGTCCCGTATCCTTGCGGGTGACGGCCAGGACCAGAGGATCGCCGCGGGACACTTCAGCGCCTTCTTCAATCACTCCCCGGTCGTCCATCTTGTCCAGCTGCCCGCCGCCGTAGCGTCCGGGGAACAGGACCCTGAATTTATTTTTATCGTAAGCTTTCTCGCCGCTTTCGAAAGTATCCCGCATCCGGTACATCGCCTCATGGCCCAGCTTCTCCGCGGCGCTTTCGGATATAACCACGGCGTCATCGAAATTAAGCCCTTCGTAAGGCGTCCACGCCACTCTGAGATTAGTTCCTTCGGCGGCCCGTCCCTCGTCGTCCGTGTAATTGCTGACGGCCAGGAGCTCCCCGGGACCGACCCTCCGCCCTTCCCGGACCTTCGGCGTCTGATGAAAGAAAGTCTTGCGCGGCAGGGGGTCCCGGTCATGCAGGGGATATTCCGTCTCCCCGCCTTCGTCGTCCGTTACCGTTATCCGGTCCGGTTCCACTTTAGTGACAGTTCCGCCCCGGCCGGCCCGGAGGGCGCCCAGGACTTTCCGTCCGGTCTCTTCAGCCATAGTGGTGACTTCCCCGTCCGGCCCCAGGATCTCCTTGTCCACCAGCGGGGCCTCGCGGCCCGTCACCGGGACCGCCTGGTCCGGATACCGGGCCCCCATATTGGCCCGCATGGATTTAATGCCCCCCGTGGCGTACGTCCGGTTCCCGGCCGGACTGTACAGTTCGTCCCCGGACGGGACCACCAGGTCCACCTTCTCTTTAGGGACTGATTTAATTCCCTCCTGCCGGACCATGGCGGGGACGGTATCCCCTGAGCGGTCCATATCCTCCCGGGTGCTCAGCACCATGTCCGGGGCCCGGTCGGAACGGACCAGGACCCTCCGTCCGTCTTCTGGACGTTCAAACACAGTGAACAATCTCCGGCTCTCCGGATCCAGGAACGTATTGCGGGCCAGAGACACGTCCAGGCCGATAGCGGCCGATTCGGGAGTGACCACTCCGTCAATGTAATTGAAATAGGAATGCTGGACATTGCGGGCCTCGGCCGGGGCGGCGTCGATCGAAGAGATGGCCCCCTCGCCCAGACGCGTCAGGCGGTAATGGGCCGACTGTCTTTCAATCGGACTTATTCCCTCTATGGCCTGCACCGGGGCCGCTCCGGCGAACATGGCGTCCACATGGCCCGACAAAGGGGCCGTAGGTATGTCCTCCGGATTGCCGGTGCGGAGGGTTTTGTTCATCTTCCCTTTCATAACGCCCCCGATATCCCGTTCCAGCCGGTCCCGGAGGATATCGCCGAAAGTGTAGATCCGCTGGAACTGCAGAGAGTCCCGGGAATCCCCGAAATGCTCGCCCTGCCGCACTTTCCGCATCTTCCGGACGGCGTCGACGAAAGTGTCAGTGTCCATGGTTCCCCGGGGACTGCCCAGGGTGCGTTTAGTCACCTCCGGGTCAAGGCCGATATCAGTGAACGCGGTGGCGAATAACGCTCTCTCATCGCCGGCCAGTTCCGGATGCCTCTTCCGCTGGTTCTCGATAACATCGTTACGCCAGGAGCTCAGCCGGCCGGTCTCCCGGGCGTCCCGGTTGGCCGGGGCCAGTTCACCGAACCGTTTCTCTCTGTCCTCCTCGTCCATTCCCATATTATCCAGGATATAGGCCAGGGGTATTTTCCGTCCGGCCCGGCTTACATTGAACTTGCCGGTCTCCGGGTCCATAAGGATATTGAAATTTCTTCCCGTGCCGGGGGCCACCGTCACCGCGGCCTCTATCGCCCCGTCCTCCCGGTTCCGGACGTACACGCCGGGATCGAGACGCATCTGTTTAAGCGGAACGTAACGGACGCCCCGCCGGATCATCTCTCCGTCCGGAGTAAGTCGGGGCACTTTCAGCAGAGAGCGTCTGGCGGTCTCGCCGAGAACATCCCCGGTCTCGGGATCGGTTATCCGGAAACGTCCGGTGACGGGCGTCTCCAGGGTCTTTCCGTGGATAACGGCGTCCCTGGTCCGGGAGGGGGTAAGAGGCTCGTTCTCCCCCGGTCTGACATCAAAGACCTCGATCCGTCTGCCCCCGCGTTCGTAAGGGAACGATTTCCGGACGGCCTCCACCGCCCGGTCCTGATACAGACGGTCAAGCCCCTCGTAGTTCTCCGGGGACAGCAGACGGTCCTTATTTTCGAGCGGAATGATCATATTCAGTTCCTATCTTACTTGTTCAGGCACCGCGGCTTTCCGTTCCGACGGACGGCCGGTACCGGCGAACCGGGCCATCGGCCCCAGCTCGATCCGCGGGGGCGTTCCCGGATCGGCCGCGTGCCGGGCTTTTATGTTCTTAAGCATTTCCATCTGCCGCCGTTTGGGGTCCCGGGCCGAACGACTCCGGTATCCCAGTATACCCCCCGCGGCCAGGAAAGACAGTACCGACGTAGCGGCTATAACCGTCCCCCAGTCACCCAGAGCGCGCAAGAATCCCCGTTCCTCATCGCCCGTCCCTCCGTTCGAGTCAGATTTATCCAGGTTCGCCGTTTGTCTCTGGACCTCCGTCTGGTTATCCGTTGAATTTTTATCCAGCCCCCGGGTCCTCTGATATTCTTTAGAAAACATCTTTTCAAGTTTTTTCCGTTCTTTAGTTCCCGGGGTCCGGGTTACTGTGTCATACACCGCGCCCCCGGCTCTATAACCCCCATAAGCGGCCAGTGTGGATATTCCCGCCGTCGCGGCCCATACCGCAGGAGGGACTTTAGCCAGATCCCCCGCCACCCTGGAGAAAGCGCCGCTAGCGTCTTTCTCCTTACCGTCCCCTTCCGGCGTCAACGGTAAATCCACGACACTGGTATCCTTGATATGGCCCGCCTTACGCCTGGCTTTGACATCGCGCCAGTACCCGGCCGCCAGCCCGGCCACGGCCCCGACCGTGCCCCAGAATATAGCTGAGTCCCCCATATCCCGCGCGACAGTATCTCTGTCGTAATCCAGGGGATTGGCCGCCCGCAGCGCCCGCTGTACAAAATCTTCGGCCTGCTTATTAACTGTCATCATTCGACTCCTTAATATACTCCGGTGTATAATCCTCTTCTTTAAATGGAGACGTGTAATACTTGAACGCCGCCTCTATATACAATCTGCACCCCTGATCCGTCCACTGGAACCTGGACCCGGCCATCTCCGCCAGGCCCTTGCTGATATCCTCCAGCAGCCTTTCATAAACTTTACGGTCCGCCGGATCGGATATATTAAATACCCGGGCGATGAAACTCCGCTTCAAAACGGGCAATCTGGATCTGGGGTCGTTCTTGTCATATATCTCCGGAGGTCCCGCGTAGGGCAGTCCCTGCCAGTGATTATAATCTGATTTCCCGGTCCTGTCCTTTCGGGTATCGCTCATCTTCTTCGTCCTCTTTCATGTATGATTTTCTATGCTTTTCAGTCTCTTCCGCCCGGCGTTTCCGCCCCTCCATGGACTTCCGGACACGGGCCATCTGGAGCTGCTTCATTTCATCTTTCAGTCGTTCCTTATCTCGTCTGGTAGGGGAAGTGAAAGCGGAAGCAGTGTATCCCGTCCCGTATCCGGTAATAAGGGGCAGTCCCGCCAGGACCGCCACGGCCGATAAGAAACCCATCTTCAGAGCGCCCCTCAGAACCGCTCCTCCTCCCTTCAGAGCGCCCCCCAGAATCTCTCCTACTCCCGCCTCCTTATCAATTCCGGAACGGGAGGCCTGTTTTTTAAGACGGGCTTCAACTTCTCTAAAATTACTGTTAAGTTCAGTCATAATTATTTCCCTTTACTGAATAGATCATCCACTACGCCGCTGGTCCTGACCGCTCCGGCCAGTCCCCCCAGGGCCGCCGCCCGTCTTTTTATCGGATCAGGCAGGCCCAGTATACGTCCGGTGGCTCGTCCGAAAATGTAAGCCGGGATAAATGACGCCCCGGAATTAAGAGCGGACCGGGTCAGGCTCGCTCCGCTGGTCATACCGTGACGCTCCTCCGAATTAGCCACTAGCGCTCCTGACACTCGCCGCTCGTCCAGACCCAGCCGCGGCTCCTTCATAAACCGGGCCATCGCCTCGCTCTTGGGGAGATTGAAAGTGTTGTATCCTATATCATACTTGGACTCCGTAGTGTCCGACGAGGTTTTAAACAGTTCCCGGGACTGATCGCCCGCCACGTTCTGGAAAGCGTCCGGTTTAATCATTTTACGCACCTTTTCCCGAGCATTGACATCCGACATATCCCGGTGCGCCAGTCCGGCCCGGGTCCCGGCCAGGATCGCGAACATAGCCGGGAGGACATGCCGGAACCGTCCCCGCGTCAGCTCCTGATGGGCCAGTCTTTTCTCCTCCCGGGAACGTCCGGCCATCAGGGTCTCAAGGACCGGACCGGCCAGCCGGTTGGCCACCCTGCCTAAAAAATAACCCGCTCCGGCCTCTACCGGAACCTGGGTCCACGGGGACTGCCCGACCGTCTTATGATAAGTTTCAAAAGGCTCCATATTAATTCTCCCTGATCAGAACCAGCTCCTGTCGTATATATGGGGCTGCTGCGGCTGCCTGGACCGCCGCGCATATCCTTGCCGCGCCTGCTGCCCCCCTCCGGGACGATTAGCCACCATGCGGGACAGCATTATAACCCCCAATAAAGCTCCGGCCCCGGCCAGTCCTCCTTTAATTTTACCCCCGTGCTGTTCCCATACTTCTGATAATGCGCTTTTAATTTTTTCTATAAATTCGTCCGCCGCGGCGGACCCGCCACGCCGCCCGGCCCCCTCCGGATCCTTGACTGCATCAAGTATCTTATCCGAGTCGCCCCCGAATAAGAAATTAAGCACCCCCTTCCCGACGCCCCCTTCTTGCGATGTATCCGAATCATCTGAAAGTAATCCATATACTTCCTTACCCTGGTCCCATAGTTTGCGAACTGGTTCCGGAAACCAGCTTCCCTCACTTTCAGCTCCGGCCCCCTGTAGGTCAGACTTGGCCGTCCCCTTATTCTGTTGTTGTTGCAGAGTCTGTTCGCCTACCTGCCGGTCTGTAGTAACTCGCTGTGGCACAGGTACTGGCATTCTCTGGGCCTCTTTCTCCTGGAACCGGCGGGACCATTCCGCTATATTACGCACCGCCTCAAGATCTTTATTCTTCATTTAAGCACCTCTCTGCTGTTGTCTGGCCTGTACTATGCCCTGCTGGGCCACATCGTTCTCCATTTTGTCCAGCTTCTTCGTGACGAAAGCGTGGAGATCCGGATTATGCTTATCCAGCTCCCGCAGCCGGCTCGCCCGGTCCGGAGCCCCGAACAGGTCCTGAGCGAGCTGCTCAGCTTCCTGCACCAGCGCGGACAGGGACTCGCTCCGGCCTCCCGCGGTCCCGGGGGACGCCACGGGACCTCCCGCTCCGCCGGCTCCGCCCGGAGCCGGGGCCGGGGCGGACTGACCGCCCTGCGCGGCCGCCTGCTGTTCCGCGGCCATCATTTCCTCCTCTTCCTTCCGCAGGACTTTCTCTCCCGGTGAAGGATCGTGCATGGCCATCGAGTTAGTTCCGATTTCCTCCAGTTTACGGGACTGATCGGCTCTCATTTTCTCCACTTCCACTTCTTCATCCAGCATATCCCGGACAGCGCCGAGATAATCCACGTTGAGCGGTTTAAGGGCCTGTCCCATCGAGATCTGTTTATTCATTCCCAGTTCCAGCAGGGTCTGCTGGACCATGGGATCCTCCTGGACCGACACCGGACGCAGCCGTATGTCCACCGGCGAGATCTGTTTCATCCGGCAGTGGACCGACGCGTACCAGGACAGCCAGCGGTCCGCCCCGTGCAGGAAGCCCTGCCAGACCCTCTCGAACAGCCGGAGCGCCACCGCCGGGGCCGTTGATTCCTTTAAAGAGCCGGCGAACACTTCGTGCGGTATCGCCATATTCCGGAGCAGTCTGTTTTCATAGAACTGCAGGAGCTGCACGTCCGTAAGCTGGGACGCCTCGCCCCCCAGGGTCTGATACTGGAACGGATAAGGCATCGTGTAGTGCCCTCCCGGGTTTCTCCGGTGCTCCGCCGTCATGGCCGAGACCGCTTCGGTGAACTGGGAGCCGGTCATCTGCCCCAGCTGACTGCCCCCGGGACTTAAACCGGTCGCCTGGGACAGGCGGGCGCTGTCCGGGGGCGAGAATACCCGCATAGGCACTTTATAATCGGCCAGCAGCACCTCATTGTACTTTTCCAGAAGAAGGAGCATGACGACCGTTGAAAATGAATTCAGGAACCGGGGGAACCCCCATCCGCCCAGGTCCTTGGCTATCTCGGAGACCGTTTCAGTCCGCATATGGAACACTCCGTTCTGCCGGAACTTCATGGGCTTGCGTTTAGCCGCGGCGTCGATCACGGCCAGGGGCGTGGTCTCCAGATGAAACGGGTCCTGATCTTCTATTTTAGACAGCATTTCCGGCCAGATATCGGTATCCAGCATATACTCCCGGTGATCACTGGTGGGATTGTACTTAATCCTCATCGCCTCCAGGGGCCACCTTATTATATGCAGTACCATATCCTCGTCCGACACCCTCCAGTCCCGGACCAGGAACTGCCCGGTATGCTCGCAGGCCGGGCACTTGCCATGGAACTTCCGCTCCCGGTCGTACTTGTACAGTCCCCGCATATAGGACATACGGTGACTGGCCCCGCACTTCCGGCATACCAGGTGCCGGGTCAGGCGGGGCACCGCGGAAGTGAAGGAATTACCGAAAAAGATCGTCTCGTCCCCTATGTCCGCCAGGGTGCTGAGCAGTCTTCCGCCCTGGGACAGCTCGTCCTTGAAGGACTCCCGCTGCTTATAGTCCATATCATCAGACAGGACGTCGATATCGGTCATAAAATACCGCACGCCGGTCTGCACCCCGTGAACGTATGTATCGTTATTAAGGCACAGGTCCCGGGCCCAGTCCATCACTTCCCGCATATTCTGGGGGTAATTGTCGCGGGCCAGGGTCTTAAGCGTGGACTGAAGTCCCGTGGAAATCCCTGTAAGAGTATCATCGGAAAAAGGCATGTAGTAATCCTTATATAACTATAGACCGCACCACCCGGCCGCCGATCCGGACCGGACCGGAAATTTCAGTAACGTTCACCGGGTCGTTGTCCTCCACCGCCAGACGGGCGGCTCCGGCCACCATCGCGCATCCGTCCGGGAACGCCTGAAAGCAGTCGGCGTCCCGGGTCTCCGTCAGGGAGATCATTACGGACCTGGACTCGGGACGATACTGCCGGGGGTCCAGTTCCTCCGTCGAGAAACTGATGGTCTCCCGTCCCAGCTGCAGGGTCGACCCTTTCCTGGACGACCCCGGGGGAGGCACAGTCGTATCGGCCGGCCCCTTGTATTCCGTTTTAACTTCCGGCCCCTCGCCGTTCCCCTCAAACACCTCCGGGGACGTCTGACCGAACTCGGCTACATCCGGGGGTGGCTGCGCGGGCTGTTCCGGCCGTGATTCGGGGGCCGGATTTCCAGCCTGTCCCGGGGTGGTTATATTCTTAAGCAGTCCGGTAAGTTCGGCCATCTGATTCTCCAGCCGGTCCAGCCGGGTATCATCAGCTGATTCTTTCTGATCCATATCTTTATCCCCTACGCGCGCGCTTTCCTTTACAACGGGATCCAGGGGCGGCTCCGGCTCCTGTCCGGCCCCGCGGCTCTTCTCTTCACTCTCCGGTTCCGGCTTCTTCCGCCGAGCCTCCAGATCCTCCTGATCTTTACTCTCCACCAGCCCCGTGAGGTACTCGTGGATCTTCGCACTGTCTTCATCCGCCGTAAGCTCGTCCACGAACTCCTGATTGCCCAGAAACCCGCGGGCTATCTCGGCCCGGAGGTCCTTCCGGTTCCGGTACGGCTCCAGATACCGCAGTATATCTATTTCCGGACAGGACCTCTTGAGCCAGACAGGTACAGACATATCCGTCTTCTCTATCCGGGATTTAAGGTCCTCCCGGAACGCGTTGTACTCCCGGCGCGGACGGGCCAGTTTCTCCAGTATCCCCGGCTCCCTGGTGTCGGCGTATTCACCGTACTCCCGGAAATAGACCTGGTCGACCGCCATCATGTCCTCCATCCGGTCTATCTCATGCGGATCCGAAACGCCCCTCCGGGTCGATAACGGTATGTAGAACTTGTTTTCCCGGTTGAATCCGGTAAGGTTGCCTTCATCATCCAGATGGGCCCTCATAACATATCCTAAAGATCCAGTCACGGCCCTGGGTCTGGCCGCCCGCTGGTCCTCCACCTGGTAGTAACGGGCCGCCCCGTAATTAACCGTTCCGTCGCTATTCACGCTGTCTTCGGGATTTGCCGTAATCCCCTGGGGCAATGTCTTAGCCATAATAACTATTTCCTTATGTTGTTTTCTTTAATCAACTTATAAGTTACCTTACTCTTTTCCTTCCAATTCTTCCAACTGGTCCTCTAAACCATCTATTTCTTCCCTCAGGCCCTGCAATTGTTCAGACATTTCCATTTGTTCCTGTCTCCGTTCCCTGTAATAATCTTTAAGGTACTCATTTATATCCATCAGTGTATCCGTATTATTAAGGTCTTCATAACTGATCGTCATATCTTCCCCATCTTCCCTGCGTATTTTCCACCCGTCTTTAGTAGATATGGCCCTGGAGACGGCATCCAGCCCCCTGGCATACTGCACCGGGTCCACCCCCGCCGGAGGAGTCCACCCGTTATCTGTAAATTGTTTCCGGCTCTGTTCAGCCATACGTTCCCGCTGGTCATTACTAAGGGACTGGTATTCGGATATATCCTGCGGCTCAGGCACCGGAGGCTCCTGATCGGCCGCCCATCTTGCGGCGTCATATACTTCAGGAATATTGTCCCAGTCGACATCATGCCTCTCCCCTTCCTCATCAGTAACTGTCGCACTGACCAGATTGCCATTATCATCAAACCGGACCTTATACGCATTGTTGTCCGGTCCTTTAAATTCCCACTCCGTTCCGCCGGGGTCCTCATCACGACCGGCCGTGCTCGTTATTTCAATATTCCCCCGTTCGGCCCCGTCTTGTGACGCCAGGTCCCTGAGCGCATTATGGGCCTTATGAGACTTCCGGGCCCTTTCCAGTCTATTCTCTCTCCGCTGTTCGGCCCTCGCTTCCTGGTACTGTTCGGGAGTCCGGGTATAACTTACATAATGTCCCCGCATGTCCTGATGACCGACTACATTACCTTGATCGTCCCGTACATATTCAGCGACCTGATGAGGGACCGTCCCGGACCTTTCCTGCTCATTGGCCCTCCGGGTGGCTTCAGCCACCTGATTACGCTGATTTCGTTCCTGCATATACCGCCGGGCCCGCTCCTGTTCCTCCCGGACTTCCTTCCGCTGCTTTTTATCCAATTCATTATAAGGGACTTCTTTATATACACCCGGTTTAAAATCTTCATTTTCAGAAACTGGTTGGGTATCAATTCTGACTGGATTTCCCTCGTCATCAGTATCTTCAACAATGTTCATGGTATCCGCGGGATACACAGGACCAGGGTCGGGTTCTAAAAAATCATAATTGCCTTCAAGCCCGATGGGCAGTACCTCACCCATTTTCTCTGGAGTTACATCACCCGCTTCTCTCCTGTAGTCTCTAAGATCTTGGTCCCGTCTAGCCCATTCCGCCTCCGCTTTATCAGCCCCCTGTTTAGACAGTCCCAGCGCTCTCGTCAGTACTTTAGATATTTCAGTCATAATAATAATTATCCCGCGCAAGCTAAAAAAAAGGAATTAACGGACCGCAGATATCTGCGGTCCGTCCTGATGTACTCTTATTCTGCATCGTTCGGGGGCTGTATACCCAGCCCCCCCGCAGATATACCCGGTTCCTTCTTCTTATTCTCCTCCAGCCAGTCCCGGATAAGACCGCTTAAGTGTCCGCCCCCGGCACCGACGGCGCCTCCCGAGACCGCGCCCAGCCCGGCCCGGCCCAGACGATTACCGGCTCCCCGCCCGGTCAGTCCGCCCAGGGCTCCGCCGCCTACAGCGCCCATAATTCCGGCCGCTATTTCCGGATTCTCCCTGACGTAATCAATGATCGCGCCGGGATCAATTTCCCTCAATTTCTCAAGTAACTGGCCCGCCTGGGCGCCCCATGAACTTCCGTCTTCATCTCCATCGGCGGCTTCTTTCGTTCCGCCCGCTTTCAGGAACCGCATCGTGCCCCGTTTAGCGATCCGGTAGCGAACAGGCATGGACGCCTCTTTTTCATCACTGTCCTCATCGGACTCATCGGACTCTTCGTCCCCGCAGTTCTCTTCGGACTTCTTGTCCTTCTTGTCCTTGTCGTTATCTTCGGACTTCTCGCTCTTTCCATTCTCTCCGTTCTCTTCGTCCTCTTCAGACTCTCCGGAGCCCCCGCCGTTCCCGGAAGGTTCCTTCATTTCCACCGGAGCCCCCGGCATAGGCAGAGCCATCTGTCCGTCCGGCACCATCTCGCCCGACATGATACTTTCGATCAGAGCGTCGATAACGCCCGCGCCTTCCTCCGGGTTCTCTCCGAAGAAATTAACCAGCTTCTCCGGATCGGAGGTGCTCAAGTGCATAACGATCCCTTTGTCCTCTCCCGAAGCGGTTTTAGCCCGGCCGGAACCGGACAGTTCGTTCCGGGCCATCCGCCGGTACTTCTCAAAACGACTGACTTTCCTCTTGCTCATAATTAAGATCCTCTGTATTGATTTACGATTTAATCTATCCAGCAGGGTCCCCGCGGCGTCCGCGCGGAACACTTTTTCCACCGAATAGATATAATATAGCACTTCCGTTAGAATATGCAAACCGTCCTGTAAGAAAAAAAAATTTAACGGGATATCATTTGACTATCGCCTTTCATCGGTTATATTATATTATTGAAAGTTGAATAACGTCGGGACCGGACCGCAGATATCTGCGGTTCCGGAAAGCACACTAATAACGGGAGCGGAAAACTAATGGCATCTTTAAACACAATCATCTCGAAAGCCTGGAAAGGATCCGGCACGGTTACCGATGAATCGTCAGTGATAATACCGGAATACCGGAACTCTTACGGACGGGGGAGGAACTACGCCCTGATAACTAATGAAGGATCGGAGAATATCTGGCTTATGTTCGGTGAGAGCGCCGCGGTCGGAGAAGGCATCTGGGTCGAAAAGAACGGCGGGGCGTATGAACTGGTGGAAGGGAGGAACAACACTTCCCTGGCGATCCACGGAATCACAGTGGAAGGCGCGGAATGTCACGTAAGCTGGATCCAGGCATAAGGAGGGAAATACAATGGCCAGATACAGACCCCATGACATACGGAATCTGACGGAAACGGACGACCGCCAGTTCATAACCGGGGACCAGAAGTCCAAAGTGGACGGACTGGGGACGGGCTACCGGAAATCACGAGCGCCGACGGTCAATGATGACGAGACTGAAGGGTACGAATCCGGGGACAGCTGGTTCGATACGGCCGGTAAAACGTTCTACCGGCTCGTAGATGCCTCGGAAGGCAATGCTGTCTGGGAAGAAAGCACCCTGACCGCCGCCGAAGCCGAATCTATCGCCCGGGGCGAAGTGGGCAGCCATGAAAGTGATTACGATCACGACAACCTGCCCACCAGTACGGAGAAGACTCGTATAGGCAGCCTCCCCCCCGACACCGAAGCGGAGCTGGCGGCTAAAGTCGCGCTGACGGCTAACGACAGAATTGTAGTTGTTGACTCCGGCACGGATGCGGAGCGAGGAACGGCACTGCGGGCGGCGATCGACGGTAAATCATCCGGGACTGTCTACGCCTTCCCCGGCGACTACGAGCTTGCAAGCGATGTGACCGCTATTTGCTCTGTCGTCTGCATCGGAGCGGCGGAAGGGAAGCGGATTAATCTGACTGGCAAATCAATCATCCCGGACACGACCGGCGAGGTTTCCGGCGTGGACTGGAC
>PWGL01000017.1 GCA_003554465.1 Candidatus Pacearchaeota archaeon | reverse complement strand
CCCCGTTGACTATTTAGCCGAGGAAGGGAAGCTGAATGACCCTGAGGGCTGGAAAAAGAAGATCGATGAACCACTGCCGGCGTGGGCGGTATTTATTATGCTCAAGCGACTGTATGAGGACATAGAGGGGGTGAGTGGTGGTGCCGGAAATAGTTTTCCAACTTCTGACCGAAATTCTTAAGCTTATCGCCATAGCCGCTGGATACTTTCTAATTGGCTTTCTCATGCAACATCTCAGCGAGCAGCGATTCAAGATCGTCAGGGCCATAGTACGTGACGGTGTTCTGTTCGCCCAGCAGGTCTACGGCCACCTTGACGGTGAGGTGCGGTACGAGAAAGCCCTGGAGCGTATCAGTGCTGCACTTGCTGACTACGGCATAACGGTCAACGAAGAGCAATTAGATGCGATGATTGAGGCTATGGTGAAGGCATTGAAGAAAGAGTTCGGCGACGACTGGTATCCTGGTAACGACGAAGAATGATGGTCCCTCCCTAAATGGCCCCTGCTGCTTCGGTGGTGGGGGCCACAAACATCTCCTCTTTAACCTCCTCGATATGTTGCAATGCTTGATTTCGCCATCTATGGTAGGTTCTCTCGGATACATCAAAATGATTGGCTATCTGCGCCACAGGGGTATTATGTTTGTATCTCAGGACGATGAGGGTCTGTTTGTTTTCTTGGAGGGTATCTATGCACTGCTGGAGGGTTCCAATTTGTTCTCGGAGGGTTTCTAGCCGTTCGGACAGCAACCGTTTTGTCTTACCGTAGGTGAGGTTAGACATCTTACCGTCATTCCTGACAGTCACAAATGGGTCCGGGCCTGATGTTGCACGCAGGATGGTGTCCTCCAGTTCGCCGACCCGCTGCTTTAAGTGGAAGTGCCTCTCCAGCTCAACCTCGATGCGTTTCTTCTTCCGGCCAGCCATAAAACCCCTCCCGTGAATTATTATTCATTCCTATGTATATTATACAATTGGGTAGAAATCGAGCAAATCGGGGACAATGGTCACGAAATGGTCACGAGAGGGTGTGGAAACTGTGCTAAGGTATGCGAGGTTACACGAGGGTTTTTCCAGAGAAGGCACTTGCCAGGGTGGTTCATGCTAAGTTATACTACGGTATGCGTCCGTTGCAACCGACTTCTAATCAGGTGGTCGGAGGTTCAAATCCTCCCGGGCGCACCCCAAAGAACCCCCGACACTTACGCACTTTTTTTAATCGATCACCGAACCCCATCGTTCTCCCTCCTCTTAAGCCTATCTTAGCATAACTAAGTATACCGTTTTACGCACTACCGCACAACGGTATAGGAGGGATTGCTCTATTTTTACACTTGACAATAACGCGAAGTGTGGTATATTCAAGTTGCTGATGTCGATTTTTTGTCACATTTGCGGAGGGGGGCAACCCTAGATGGACAACAAGGAACAGCCTATTTTCATATCTCCTAAACAGGCAGCGAAACTCCTTGGTATCGGCGAGAAACGCATCTACGATCTGTGCCACAACCCCGAGCAGACCGAACCCCCGTTTCCCGTCACCAAGGAAGGCACACACCACAAAATCCACCGACCACGGTTGTTGGAGTGGGCCGAGAAACAGGTCCCCACATCAGCATGATGGACGAAGAAGCCAGGAAGCGACTGCTAAAGAAGATGGGGAAAACGATCCGGCTTCAACGCAAGGCTATGGGCTTGTCGCAGAAACAGCTCGCTGATAAGTTTGGTCGCGATAATTCTTCTATCACGCGGATCGAAAAGGGCAAACGAGACCCGGCGTTTACTTTCATGATCGAGCTGTTAGATGCGACGAACCACAGTTTCATTGTTTCTCGTAATACGCCCAAGCAGGACAAGAAGGGGGAGGAGGACCAGAATGGACATTGACGCTGAACTGCAGCGTCTGATAGACAAAACGGATTCGCTTGGCGGGCGGACCATAAAAGGCAGAGGCAGACTATACTTCAGCTACAGAAGCCACCGTGCCTTCTTAGAGGTAATGCATCGCAACCACGAACGCTTCAACACCTTTGATCCACGAGAAAACATTACCCATTACGCAGGTGTTCCTTTCGTTGTCTGTCCTGCACTAGAGGGGTTTGTCTACATACACCCTGCTGTTGTGGATGGCTTTATCGAGAAACAGCCAGCTGGATGGGGGGTGAGCGAGGACGCATCTGTGAATCTGGGTGCTGCAATAGCCTGCGATGACGGGTGTCCTAGGTGTGGTGACATGCTCATTGCGGTTAACAGGCTGGAGGCTCAAGAGGAGGAGGGGGAAGAGTAGATGGCGGTTTCGCAGAGCAAGACGCATACCGACAAGCTGGTTGAGCGGTACATGCAGGAAGAAGTGCTGCGTTCCGACTTTGATTTTCAAGAGTTTCGCTTATCGGAGACGGGAAGCTGTAGCAGGATGCGGGTGCTTAAAGCCTGCGGGTATGAACCGACCAAGGAGCTGACCCAGGATGATGCCCGATACTTCGAGCGGGGCAACCGGCTGGAGACTTGGATCGCAGATCGTTACCGTGAGAGGCACCCTCGCAAGCTGAGGAAACAGGTAGAGGTTGAGACACCACTTGGAGATGTCGGTCACATAGACTTCTGGTGGCCGGAGAAGGAGCGCATTATCGAGGTCAAGTCTACCTCAGAGCGCATTACACCCTTCGACTTACCTCGACCAGAGGATCGTGCTCAGGTTATGGCCT
>PWGL01000015.1 GCA_003554465.1 Candidatus Pacearchaeota archaeon | reverse complement strand
GTGTCCATGGAGCTATCTTCAAGAATTGGGAAACAGGAGTTAAAGCTCATGTACAACATTTATATGCTTACGCTTCAGAAAAGGGTTTACCCGACAACACTACCCTCTATTCTCCCAGGTTTAACCTGGTTATTAGAGGTTCTGCGCCACGTGTGGAGTGGTTGGGAGCAGAAGAAAACCCTGAAGGAATTGGTTGGGCCACGGACCCCCAATATGGTTTAAAGATAATAGAACAAATTTTGACCCCCATGATGGAAACTGAAGCACCTGAGGACCCAATACCTGACGAACCACCCAAGGACGACAAAAAAGAGGACGATAAAAAGGAAAACGGTGGAAAGGAGGACGATACAGGGTATAGTCCTACAGAAGGGTTGTTAATGAAAATCATTAAACTAATAAGGAGGTGGATTGAAACATGGAGGAAAAAATCTTAGAGTTACTACCAGAGAAAAGCATTGAGCTACTAATACTTTTTGTAGCAGTCATAATTCTGGACGCTGTGTTTGGAATGGCCAAAGCTGCTGTCAAAAAAGATGAAAAATTTGACTTAAAGAAAAGCATTCAATTCCTTAAAACTAATTTAACACCCTATGGAGGAGCCATGGTAATCCTGGGAGTGCTGGCCATGTTAGTTGGAGAACCTATTGCTTATATCTTTTACGTAATAGTCGTTCCTTCCATTGTGGCTTATTTACTTGATATAGTTGATAAGGCCAAAGCCATTAAAAATCACTAATTTTGTGATGCCTCTCTGCTTCGGTAGAGAGGCTTTTTTGTAGCTTTTTTGATAATTATAAGGAAATACTTGACAAAATGGGTATTTTCATGTTATAATAAAAATGAAGGAGATAAAAACTTGAAAGGAGAGGTTGAAATGAAGAGGATAGAATTAGTGAAAATACAGTTTGAGACCAAGAAGAAAGAGGTAGCTGAATTACAAAAGGAATTAGAGAGGTTAACTGAAGACGTTAATCAGGAAGTGGAAAAGGGGAATTACAACATGGCAGGACAGTTAGGAACAAAGCTTAGTGAAATAGCATACCGATTGGACACCATGAAGAAAGACGTTAAATTTTTTGAGGAAATGGTAGGACAATTGGAGCAAGAATAAATTCGAAAGGAGAGGTTACAATGACATTAAGAGTTAATTTGGAAGGTCTTCTACATTTAATACAGGTAAACGCAGAGAAAAATTGTTGGATACAGGAGTGCTGGTTAGATTACGGAGCAGGGATATGGCACAGGACAATCGTTATGAAAGCTAATAATAGTTTTCACGTTCAAGTTCTTACAGCAAATGAAGCAAGCGAAGCTAATATAGGGTGGCTAACAATAGAAGAGGCCGAAGAAATAGTGGAAAGGGTTAAAACAATAAAGTAAATACAAAGAAATACTTGACAAAATACGTATTTTCATGTTATAATAAAAATAGAGGGGATAAATTGAAAGGAGAGGTTAAAATGAAAGGATTGGAAGTTTTAGGCAGGAAATTAGAGGAAAGCAACGGACATTTCACAGTAATGAAGCACGGGGAGACTTTTCAGGTTGAGGTAGTTTTGGAGAATGGCAACGATTTTGAAGCAGAAGGAAACACTTTAGAAGAAGCAGTCAGCAACGCACTCAAGTTATTTGTTTAGATATTGTGACACTGCTCCAGGATTTAACTCCTGGGGCAGGACAGAATATCTAAATTTAAAACCTAAAGGAGGTCAAGTCAAATGAAATATTGTGGGTGCGGTTGTGGCGAAACAATAAAAGGAAAGGGAAATTTCATTCCTGGACACGATGCTAAATTAAAGAGCAAGCTTCTCCAGCAGTGGAGAAAGGACCGAAATTACAGAGCTTTAGAAGAACTAAGGAACCGCAACTGGCTAAATAACACCAAAGATAATAGAACTTTTGGTATCGAAATTGAATGTAGGGTTTCTGGAAACACACTAAGTGAAGCTCAAATTAAAGTAAAAGACGCTATCAGAAGGCAGGGATTGGAAGCTGATGTGGAAGGCTACAACCACAGCACCAGGGATTACTGGAAGGTAATTTACGATGCCAGCATTGATTTTTCAAGAGGTTGGCAAGGAATTGAAATCGTTAGTCCAGTTCTCAAAGGTGACGAAGGAAGAAAGCAAGTTGAGTTGGTTTGCAAAGCTCTGGAAGAAGTAGGAGCCAAAGTTAACAAGAGTTGTGGACTTCACATTCACCACGGTGCTAATGACTTAAAACTTAATGACTTCAAGAATTTGGCTTTCCTTTATATGGTTAAGGAAGACGAAGTGGACCAGATGGTGGCCAAAAGCAGAAGGAAAAACAATAACGGTTTCTGCAGGTCACTTAATTCTTACTATAACGTTTTTCAAATTAAAAACGCCAGGAGCGTCAAGCAATTAATTAAGTTGGCAGGATCAACAAGAGCACCACGTTATTCGAAAATTAATTTTTCCGCTTACGTTAGACATGGCACCGTTGAATTTCGTCAGCACCAGGGCACGGTTGAAGCTAAGAAAATATTGGCCTGGTTAGATTTCGGACAGCAGATGATTAGGACAGCTAAAAATTTAACCAAAGCTCATGGAAACAATTTCCTTATTCCTGACGAAATTAACTTAGAAGATTTAGTGGAAATGGATTACCAACAAATTGAATACTGGAGAAATCGCAAGCAGAAGCTTGATAATGTAGGAGTGGCTGCTTAGGCCACTCCT
>PWGL01000042.1 GCA_003554465.1 Candidatus Pacearchaeota archaeon | reverse complement strand
TGGTACAACACTGTTAAACCACATGCCGGAATCGAAGATTGTACCCCGGAGGAGAAATTGTTAGAATACTTTTATCCAAAATCACTGTGATTTTTGTAAACAACGCTTTAGAATTTAACATCTAAGCTCATAACATGGTCGACCAACAACTAATCGATTACATTAAAAACCAAAGATCAAACGGAGTGGAAGACGAGGCGATCAAACAAGCGATCTTCGGTCTAGAATTGAGGTGAAACTGCTTGATCGAAGTCGATTAGATAGATTCGCGGCTTCTGGTTCAGATCTGGTTGGCCGTTCTCATCTCGGAAGAATCTAAGGGCAAAGTTGCCCAAGTGGTTATGACCATGTTCCAATCCGTGACTGTTTAGTACATTAACGATTTGTTGTCTTTCTTGAAGCAGCTCACTATAATTAACATATCCCGATCTTTCAAACCAGTCAGCCATATTTAGATCCAATACTCCGCTATATACCTCAACCAGGCCTTGTTGGCTATTAAAATTATAAGCCAAGATCGGTTCAATTGGTATATAATCAAACCCAGCTTTTTGCCACAATTGATGGTTTTCATATAATCGCTGCCAGGACAAAAAAGCATCCGGTTCAATGTGTCTGATAATCGCTCGATCTTTCAATCCTCCACCGATCAAAGTGGTTCGGGAGCCGTCCTTTTCGAAGTCTCGTTGGAAAAAATCTCCGGTTTGAGTTTCCGGGTTCTCATAAAGAGGCGATTTGACCATTTCTTGGGCTAATCCATTTTCCATTATTTTGCTGAGAAATTCCTCTTTTTCTGATTCATCCAAAATTTTTGCAATATCCAACGCTCTAATTTGCACTTTCGGTTCCTGGTCACTCAGTAATTTTTCAGCCAAATCAAATCTTTTTTTGTTAAACCGCTCTATTAAATTTACCTTATACACTCCCCATTCTGTTTCTTTAGGAAATACTTCAATAAGCTCGATAACCGATAAACGCTTATTTGGATCTTGGCTCTCTGAGGCCTCTCTGGCTATTTCAAATATTTTGTTAAATACCTCCTCCTTTTTTTCTGCACCATATTGTACCACTAGTCCTATAACTTTTTTTAGGCGATCGATATCTTTACTGGCCAATTCCGTTTCAAATTGAGCTCTTGTTTGTTCTTCAAGTAATCGTTCTTTACTCTCAGGAAGATATCCCTCGGATTGACAATAAACTTCAATAGCTTTAGAAACCACTTCAGGGTCAGGATCTGTCAAGGCATTTTTTAATAAGTTATATTTTTTATCCATTCTTACATAATAGATCATTTCAACTAATTCTAACCGCTGTGCCGGTTCTTCAGCTTTTTCCAGACCCTCACTAACTTGTGTTTGGATCTGTGTTTGAAGCCCGGATCTTAGTAAATAAATGTCATTATCTATTAGTCCATGTGTCTTAATATTATCACAGTCAATTTCATTAATAAAAGATTCTGAGAGTCTGATCATTAGTTCATTATTATTGCTACCATAATTGATCAGTTTTTCTAATATTTGTTTGGTTTGTTGTCGATCTGTTTGTGGTTTAGGATAATGCAGGAAAAACGATTCATAAACGGCATGCAATATTTGACTATCTTTTAATTGTATCGCCTGATAAAGGAGCGAACTTTGACGATCCGGTGGAGCATAAGGAATTAAATTGATAATATTGCTCTGGACAGATCTGGTATCAATAAACATTGAGCCTTCAGTCATGGTCTCTTCTTGGTAAGAAAGCACTTTTTCTACTTCTTGGGCTACTTTATCTCTCAAGCCGTCTTGTTCATTTTCTGGTGCAGTATCAATATTTTTAGCTGCGTTGGTTTTAGTCAAGGCACAATGTAGTCCAAGATCGAGAACCTGCTCTATTAGATGACCTCTTTCTCCCTCCGGCACCTCTTTTATGAATGAAGCTATGTCTCTTATAAAATATATATCTTCACTTTCCAAAATATTATTTATTATTTCAGCCCAATCCTTTGGCTTTAAATCTAGCTGGTCTTTATCGGCAGTAAGTACTTCTACTATTCTTTTTCTGTCTTCATATTGTTGACTGTTTAAATAGTTTAGAATAAAGGACTTTCTTTGCTCTGGTTCCGTGTCAGTTATCTCTCTTAAATATGAGACCCGAGATCTTCTGTATGACAACCTTTCTATTTCCGGATTCTGCGCTCTGTCTCTTGTGTATCTTTCAAAAACATGATCGGTTATTTGTTCATGTCCCGGAATTTCATACATGTGGGTCGGAACCTTTCTTATTGCGGAGGGTGTTTCTATTTTGGTTTGAGGCTTTTCCATAATTTTTCTAGTTTATTTTTCTACTTGGATCCTAAAATCCAACCAATACATCTCATAATACCTCATCCGGCTGGCTGAAGCCAAGCCTCTCCTGGACTGGCCATTCAAGAGAGATTGAATTCTTCTGGTCTATAGTCTGTAGATCATACTGAATCAGCACCCTGAACTGTCGGATCGAATCACCGGTGTTCTTGTTCGTGCCCCATTCTTAAGGGTTTCTTGGTGAGCGAAGGGGACCTGTTTATTGGTGTCTAAGTTTTGACAAAGGTGTTCACTTATCTCCCAGCCTCAGTCGTAGGTTAATATCCAAAGGATATTACCTGTAGATCGGTCAACTCTTTGGTAGATGTTCTTTAGACCGTTTCAAAAAAAGGTTTCGAAAAAGAAGTCGGGAGCATTTTGTATCAACC
>PWGL01000088.1 GCA_003554465.1 Candidatus Pacearchaeota archaeon | reverse complement strand
AAGGGACTCTCTCAATAGCAGGAATAACGGGATTCACTGAATCTATATTCCTATGGTTAACAGTAACTCTTCTAATAGGTGGGGTTGTAAGAATAGTCCAGAATTATCTCTCAAATAGATAAAAAGGAGCATTAGAGGATAGAAACAACATCGATAAGAAGCTATTTAAATCTTGAGTTTTTCGGTTCTGTAAACTTATTGTTGGTGAATAAATATTAAAAGTTGGTTTTTTGGTTTGAGTAGGATAAAAGAATCTAGCCAATTTATCTTGAATAAAGAGACTGTTTTATTTTAATGGAAAGTTTTATTAGATATTTGCTTTTCTCATTCTACACTAAGCATGTATTATTTTTTACTATATATTTGAGAACAATAATATTTATAAAGATTTAAACCCTCCTAAAGTCGGTTTATACAAAAAATCCAAACCGAAACACTTAAAAAATATAAAATATATGGAAAATTGGGTGTGGGAAAAATGACAGAAGAAAATAGCGAAGAGGTACAAAGGCTCATTAGAAAAGAGTTAGTTAGGACAAAAGAAGACATAAATCGAGGTATTTGGGAATCTATAAAGGATCTGAAACGCCTCATTACAATAGAAGATAAAACGGGACGTATAATCATTTTAAACAAGGATAATTTTAAAAATATGGACAAGGTGATTTTACTCATGCTTGGAAAATTTATGGCTTACCTTGGAGGTGTGGTTCAATCGCCTGAGGCAGATATACAGACAATTTCTGATGAGATTGGGGTAGTTAAGACTACACTTTCCGCACCTCTTGGAGACCTGGTAAAAAAGAATATTTTACTTAAGAAAGACTCAAAATACAGGTTTAACGAAGCGTACGTTAAAGAAGAGGCTCAAAAATTATTGGAGAAGATACAGAATGAATAAAAAAACTACTCTATTTTTAGGTCCCGAAGAGAATATCAGCATTTTAAAAACCCTTTTCTCTAGCAGGAAAACTTCTCCTGGAAAACTAGCCGAAGCTGCCGGTAAATCAAAAGGCACAATATACAATGCGTTGCATGATTTGAAACTCCTCAATCTTATCAATGAAGATATGCAGATTGAAGAAGAAGCTAAAAATATTGTATACAATAGGGACAAGAAAAAAACTCTAAAGGAATTATTTCTATCAATAGAGGGTAACGCTGAAGCCATTAAAGAAGTAAAGAAAGAAGACAGGCGAGATCCGTCAAAAATCGGAGAGGTCTTCTGTTTTCATACGAATGCAAGAGCTACAGAACCGAGTTCAAAAAAACAAATTGGCAGAATTTATTTGAGATGGCTCAATAAGTTAGGATTAATAAACTCAGGAAAGGACGAAGGTGAAAAAGAAAATGGACCCGGAAGTTAAGAAGATTCTAGATGATCATGAGGAAAGGATTAGGAAAATAGAAAGCATATTTAAATCTAAACCAAGAACCACTAAAAAACAAATTTCTATAAAAGAGTTTATTATTGCTAAAAAACCAAAGGACGAAGTCCAAAAAACTCTGGTTATAGGTTATTATCTTGAAAAATATCAAGGGATAAAGAAATTTAATGCGAAGGACTTGGAAAAAGGTTTTAGAAAAGCAAAAGAAAAAGTGCCAGGTAACATAAACTACAAAGTCATAGCTAACATTAAAAATGGCTTCATGACAGAAGCCAAAGAAAAGAAAGATAAACTAAAATCCTGGTATCTTACAAATACGGGAGAAAGATTTGTTGAAAATGATTTTAAAGAAGAGTAAACTACTAAAAGCACTTCAAGAGGATAAAATATGAGTATTCTAGAAGAAATTGATGATAGACTTAAGATTTTTTATATTTTAGAGAAAGCTGTAAATCATATATCTTCTCAAGAAATTTCTGATAGATTACTACAACAAGGAGAGAATGTCTCTCCAAAATCGGTCACAAATATATTAAGAGGGGAACCTAAAAATAAAGTACGCAAAAAATATTCGGACAAAAATAAAGGAAAACCGCTTTATAAGTTAATGAATAAAGGAGAAACTGAACTTAAACAAAAACTGAAAGAAAAAACAGAAATTCTCGAACGTGTTTACCCAGAAAATACCACTTTTGATTTTTATACAGATCTAAAAAGAATAATAGAAAGGAAGAACCCTAATGAAGTCTTTTTAATTGAACCTTTTTGCCACAAAGAATTAATTGACCTGTATCTAAGTAAAGCCAAAAATTCAAGAATAAAATTCCTCACAAATATTTCTAGTGCTCAGAAAAAAAGTTGTTGGAAGAAAACCAATCCTATTGCAAAAAAACTGAAAAGACAAAATAAAAATTTTCAGGTTAGGGCTAATAAACTGATACATGATAGAATTTTATTTTTAGATTATGATGCCTGGATAATAGGCTCATCATTAAAAGATGCTGCCAAAAAACCTACCTATTTAGTCAAACTTAGAATAGAAAACCAAAGATTAAAAAAGATATATGAAAGATTATGGAAAAATTCAAAGAAATTGCTTTAAATAGCTATCATGGATTTAATTTCAATTTTTCATTAAACACATTAACAAAATTATGTTTTGTTCCTTGGTTATAAAATGGCATTCCGATAATTTTGTAGTCTTTATTTTCTGCTAGTATCTCGGTTTCGTAATTATCTTCAATTTCTTTCAAGAATTCTTCTTTCCATTTATCTGTTTTTAATAGGTGTGTCCCTTTAGGCTCTATAAATAGTTGATATTGAATGATATCTTTTTTACCCTTTT
>PWGL01000087.1 GCA_003554465.1 Candidatus Pacearchaeota archaeon | reverse complement strand
GATGAAATCAGGGAGCTGGCGGAAGAATCCAGTCAGGCCACAGAAGATATTGCCAGTCTGATTGAAAAGATTCAATCGGAAGTTAAAACTACGGTCAGTGATATGTCCAATACCGAGGAATCAGTTAACAAAAGCGTGAAATCTCTTAAGGCTACTGAAAAGACCTATCAAAACATTAAAGAGGCAGCCGATAGTTTATCGCAATTGATTGCTACTGTATCGCAGCAGGCCGATGAGATGACAGCTATGAACGAAAGAGTCAATGAAGCCATTGTTGAGGTTTCCCAGGTTAGCGATGAAGCCTCCAGAAACGCAGAGTCCGTGACAGCTTCAAGCCAGGAACAGAGCGCTTCCACTCAAGAAATAGTCAACGCCTCTGAGGATCTGGCTGCTATGGCACAGAACCTGACCAGTTTAGTGGATCAGTTTAAGGTATAAGATCAAATTATAATTTAATGCCTATCGACAAATTCCGACAGGTACCCGGTACCAACGCGACCAACAAAAAAGCCCCCGCCGATTTGGCGGGGGCTTTTTGTTTCGTACCAGGTTATTCTATTTCAGGGCTGGATTAAAATTCTACAGTAACACCGGCACTAATTTCTCTTGTTTGCCAGTCTACATCGTCATCCCACACAGGATCGTCTTCATCAGTATGCTCAAAGAATGTCTCAGTCCAGTCAAAGGTGAAGTCAGTATCTTCGACTATTTCATATTCCAGGCCAAATACATTCTCGATCTTTTGGCCATCAGCAAATGGCTTAAACTCTCCATAACCATACCAGTCATCTCTTCTTTCATAAACAACATCTCCATTTTTACTGGTAAAGGCAAAATCATTAGAGAGTGTTAATGCACCGACTTCATAACCTAGACCTGCACCAAGATCCAAGACTGTACCTTCATATTCATCTCCATCAAAATCAAAATCTTCCATAGAATATTCAGCATTGGCACTGAAAGTCAGTCCTGCCACTAAGTCCATCTCGTCTACTTCAGCACCACCACCAAATGCAGTTCTACTACTATCAGAATCGTAATCAAAACCATTGTCCATTTCAAAGTTACCGAAGATACTTACATCTTCTATAACTTCTACTGAGGCGTCAGCACCAAAAATCATCCAGTTATCAGCATCATCAAATGCATCAGTCATCAGCATTTCAAAGCTTCCACCAACATCAAACATACCTCTTTCGTAGTCCAATCCAGCAGTTAGATAATCATCGTTTACACCATCATTATCATCATGAATACGCTCAAATTCAGCAGAGCCTTCAAGACCCTCAATAAATAATTCCATTCCGCCTCCAACAAGTAGATTCATATGGTTAAAGCTGTCATCACCTTCATTTTCATTATATACATTAACTTCTGCATAGCCTTCAGTTAGAACATCTATTAAGTCCTGGTCTGCTCTAAATCCAAAGGCCAAGTCATCATTTAGTATTGCATCATCGAAAATAGCTCTAGTTACTTCATATACATAATCAAATTCAGTATCTGGATCAAAAACTGCGTCATCTCCATAAAGAGGCTGGAAATTCTCATCTCTATAGCGGACATTTGCAGACAGGTCAGCTAAACCTTCAAGACTTGTTTCAGCATCTGCTCTAAAGAGCATTCCAGCTTCATGGTCTACATCATCAACTTGACCTATAAGGCTGACTTCGTCCTCATCAAAAGGATAGGAGTAACCAAACTCAGCATTTAATGCTAAATCTCCTAATTCATAGCCAGCGTCTATACCAAAAATACCAGCATTATGATCATCCAATGGATCATATTGATCTGAAAGCATTGCATAGGAACCACCAAGCTCAAAATCTCCAAAGGAATGAGACGTTTCGGCTCCTACTAAATATAAGTCTCGATCTAACTGGTCGGTATCTCCTAGCAGCCCTTCCCAAGTAGTATCATCTTCAGCACCTATATCTTCAGTTATTTCACCAAAGAAAGTATTAATATTAAAGGGCTTATAATCGAAGTACATTCCCTTTATTTCTTCATCATCAACTGAGAAATCACGCTGACTTGCTTCTAAATCAGGAGCAAAACCAGCATCAAATTTATCAGCTTCAATATCCAGGGAAGAATCTGTCAGGTCAAATTCATCATCTGCAATTGGAACTTCAATTTCAGCCTCAAAAAGATCAGTTACAATATCAATTTCAAGATCTAAAGTTTGAGAGAAACCAGTATCATCTTCAACAGGAACGCCTGCATCAGCATCTACTGCATCATAATACCAGGCAGGCAATGCTTCAGCATAAAGTTCATCTTTGGAAATCTCATATTTTTCAGGAACATCTTCATGGTCGTTAAAGTCATCTACACTGTAACCGCTATTTTGTACAAACTCTGCATAGTCTGCGGCTTCGTCAAAAGTATAAGTTTCTCCTTCAAAATATAACTGATCTGGCCATTCATCAACTTCATACTTCAAAAGTGTTCGACCATAATCTTCTATTATTACACCATCGTACTCATAAACATGTTCATCACCTTCTACAACATGATCATGAGCAAAGTTTACGCTATACTCTCCACCAATAGATACTGGAGGTTCTTCCAGGTCAGCAACTCTGTCTTCTAAGTCTTCAATGGTGGACTGCATGGCTTCCTGATTTTCGCGGATGACATATTCCATGACATATTCCATGGCGCCCAGCTCAGCTCTAATCATATCGAGCTCTTCATCGAACTCATCGCTGAGAGCAGCCAGCATGTTCTGTACTT
>PWGL01000061.1 GCA_003554465.1 Candidatus Pacearchaeota archaeon | reverse complement strand
TCCCCCGGAAAGGGCTTCTCCACATATCTTCAAACATCTCGAACATGTCCATGGGCGTTCTCATGGCAGTTCTTCTTTCAGGTGCATTTGTTCTTCTGGTTGGCAGTAAACGTTCCATCATTGCCATCACCTCCTTTTATATTCAAGCCTTAACCGGCTTCAATCTGAATTTTGCGCGGTTTGGCTTTCTCAGCTTTGGGCAGATATAATTCCAGCACGCCATTTTTCATGGTTGCCTTAATATTATTTCGGTCTACAACGTCAGAGATGGTAAAGCTCCTGCGATACTCACAATCACCGAACTCCATATGTATGTTGCTGGCGTTTTCAACCTTGGGAAATTCCGGTCTGGCGGATACTTCCAAGTCTGTATCCTGAAGGTCAATGTTTAAATTTTCCCTGGTTACGCCAGGCATATCCAGATAAATATGGAAACCGTCCTCTTTTTCAATTATATCCGTGCTGGGTGAAAAACGAGGTATGTTTTGAGCTTCCCTTTTCAACACTTCATTGGTCATATTCATCACCTCCCTGTTATTCCGCCTCGATGCTTACCTTCTTGGGCTTGGCTTCTTCAGCTTTGGGCACTACTATGTCCAGAATCCCGTCTTTCATCCTGGCCTTTACCTTGTCTGCATCAACTGGAACGTTAAGGTTTATCACCCTTTGAAAAAGACCTGCAGGACGTTCCTGCCTGTAGTAATTGCCTGTATCATGTTTTCTATTGCCTTTTATAACCAAGCTTCCATCACTTAATGTGATATCAACATCCTCTATATCGACTCCCGGCATCTCAAGATGTACATATATATTACTTACATCCTCACTGATATTCACAGGTGGATAGGCATTTCTCCTCTGACTGATCATTGATGGTTTCCAGATCTCGTCGAAGAACCTGTCCATCTGCCGCGGTACATTGTAGAAGCTGCTCAGATCAATTACCATATCTCATCACCTCCGTTTCATTGTTTTATTTTCTAAAGAGATAAATAAACAATAAAACAGGGGTGTCAAGACTGGTCAACGAAAATTTATACAAAACTAATTTTAAAAAAGGAAAAACTGTTGGCAGGAATGTAAAAAAGGGCATAGCAGCCCTTTTTTAGCGGTTTACTTGAAAACAATGCATGGCTTTAAGCTGTTTTTATGGCTGATTATCCCTGTTGAGGACAAAATCTTCGGTAAGCCGGCAGGCGGTATCGTCATTGAACTGACGCGGAGGTAATCATTCAGGGGCGTGCCGAAATCGGCCTGGGGACAGTAATCAACACCGAGTACCCCCTGAATGGTTACCTTTTATTCCCTTATTCCGACAACATATAGGAAGATCCCACCAGCTTCAGGTCATCATAGGACATCCCGGACTTGATCCCGGCACACAGGTTCAGGGACATGTCCATCTTGGTTTCTGTGAGATCCAGGATAGCCTTCTTCTGCAGATTGAGCCTGTATTTGATAAAATCGTACTCAAACCCGTCAATAATATAGGACAGGCCTTCCGCAAAATAGAACGAGCGTACATAGGAGATATATTCCTTTAACTCCTTGCCTCCCAGCCGTCTGGAGAGCATGTTGTGGATGATGAGGTTGAGTATGAGTGTTTCTAACTTCATCCTGTGATCAACGTTTAAAAAACGTTTTCTGTGGGCTTCGTCCTGGCCCAGGCCATTCAGCGCAGTCTGAGCGGCTTCAAAGATCTGCTTTTCATAGACAGGGGAAATGGAAAACTTGGAGATAATCCTGATGAGCACCTTCTGAGGGTTTTCATTAGTGGCCATCCCCAGGATGGAAATGGACATGAGAACAAACTTGCGCTGCAGGTCATCTATAATGGTCTTCTTCTTCACTGCTGCGTACTTCTCCACCTTTTCCGGGGCCAGAGAAGAGCCAAGCAGTCCCAGCAGATGCTTGATGAAAGGCTCGGAGGTATTCTCCCTTTCACGCGCAAGAAATGATGCGTCCCTGGAGGTCATGACCTTGCCCACAGAAAGCCAGTAAGCCAGCACCGCCTCAATGGGCATCTCCAACAGATCAAAATCGTTGGGCAACTCGCTGTGTTCCTGGACGGACCTGGACAATAAAAAATCCTTGACCTTGGAGGTTAGATTATTCGCCATTTCTGATACAAACCCTCAAACAAGTAAAACACTGCGTAAACATAATCCCCCAATCCCCCAATCCCCCAATTCCTCCAATCCCTAAATTCCCCAATCCCTAAATTCCCCAATCCCTCCAATTCCTAAATTCCTAAATTCCCCAATCCCTAAATTCCCCAATTCCTCCAATTCCTAAATTCCTAAATTCCCCAATCCCTAAATTCCCCAATCCCCCAATCCTTCACACCCTGCACGCAGTTTTCAGGTCGTCAGCAGCATCGGTAAACTCCCAGGTAAAATCCGGGTGATCCCGGCCGAAATGACCGTAACAGGATGTTTGACTGTAAATGGGCCGCATCAGGTTGAGGCGCTTTATAATATGGTAGGGCCGCAGATCAAAGACCTCCCGCACCGCCTGGGTCAGAACATGGTCCGGGACCTGCCCCGTCCCCCATGAGGTAACCATTATGGACACAGGTTCAGCTACGCCTATGGCGTAAGCAATCTGCACCTCGCAGCGCTGCGCCAGTTCTGCAGCCACAATATTTTTGGCAATGTACCTGGCCATGTAGCCTGCACTTCGATCCACCTTGGAAGGATCTTTCCCGGAAAAGGCCCCGCCGCCATGATTGCCCATGCCGCCGTAAGTATCCTGAATGATCT
>PWGL01000051.1 GCA_003554465.1 Candidatus Pacearchaeota archaeon | reverse complement strand
TTATTATTCCTAGGTGACGTTTCATTACACACTATTCCTGAATATGCATGGATTTCATTAACAGTAGCACTAATAGTATCAGGTATTATGGCTTTTGGAAATGGTACATTTATGAATTTTGCCTCAAGGAAATTTATGGGAATGTCAAAACAAAAATGGAAGGAAAATATAAACTATCAGGCTATGGGACTTGACACATTGAAAATAATTGGCAAAAGGGAATCTGGAAAGGATGAAGATGCTGAAAAAGATATTGAAAAATAGCTAAAATCTTAAAAACCCTTAATTCCTTATTATTTCTATGAAAAAAGAAGTGGTATTATTAATAAGCCTAATCTCGGCAGTTTCGTTACTAATTAGTGTATTACCTATAAATTTAGTTCAAGCTTCAAGTATACCTGGAGCAGGAGATATAGATCCCGAAACAGGTGTTCACGAAGATATGTCAAGAGATTATGAAGATCTAAAAAATAGGACAGAAACAAGATGGGAATATTTGGGAGAAAGATGGGAAGAAATTTTGCTAGAAAATGAAGCTATATCTTCCATGAACTCATTCTTTGAAAAAATCTCGATAGTATTTAGATTCCTTTTTGGGCAGCCATATTCTTTATCTATAGCATTATTAGGGATAATTATTTTATGGACCCTTATAGCATGGGAAGCAGGTGGTAAAATTAACGCCAGCGGTATACTAAAGGGAGGGACAGCATATCTAGGAGGAATAGGTTTTGCAATACTCTTAGCCCAAACTCAACTATTGAGGATATTTATAGATTGGTTAGGATGGTTAATATTTGTAAGAAAAGAATGGTGGTGGAATATAGCTATCAGTGGAGGAATAGTAATAGCATTTTTTATAGTTCATTTATTTTCGGGAACTATTGATAAAATATTGAGAGAAAGAAGAGAAAAGAGAGAGAAAGATATGGAGGAACAAAATAAAAATTTCTTAGAAACTCTAGTAAAATCTTTGCTAAATAAAGAAAAGTGAATATAAAATATTTTTTAATATATTAGGATCTAAATTTGTCTGAATACATATTTATGGCTTCAATTCCTGTAGCAGTTTTAAGCCCCTTAACCATTGATATATTTGACATATACTTTTTTTCCAAAAATCTAGATAATTTATTGAAACCCCAAACCAAAAAAACTGCTATTATTATTGACACAAGTATTGCAAACGGAGACCATCCTTCCAACATCTCAAAAAAACCCCCTATATTAACAATAAACAAAGATATTTTTGTCACACCGCCAGAAAAAGAAACTATTAGTATTGCAATCAAAGATAAAATTAGGAGAAGACCCCCTTTAATTAAAAGAAGGGAATTTAAGAAATTGCGAAATATCAAAAACAACATAACAAAAACAACAATCATGATGATAAACAACTGATAAGTTATTTCTTCAGTTTTAACTCTAAAAACTATCTCAAAAGCCCTGCCTAAGGTTTGCGGAAACTCGACCTCTTGCCTAAAAGCCTTATCTGTGCTATCTCTAATATCTGTAGAAATATTTTCAATATCTTCCCCAATCTCCTTATCATTTATGCTTTCTAAACCATTTTCATCATCTTCATCATTCTCACTATCAACAATATTTTCATTGTTATTACTAGCTCCTGCTGCAACTACTAACAGCAATACTATAAATAATATCAAAATCCCTTTTTTCATAATCTTGAAAAGATACCCTGATTTAAAACTCTTTCTAATAGCTAATGCAAACATTTATTTAGTTCTATAAATTGGTAAAAAACAACAGTAAGCTAAACATTAAAATGCCTAAGGAAAAAAAGGGAAAAAGAAGTAGTAGCAAGAAATTTAACTATTTTATAAAATCTCAAAAGATAGATATTTCATTACCGAGAAGTTTTAAGGAATTGGTAATTGAGGGGAGAAAAATTATAGTGGTTTGTCCGCATCCAGATGACCTATCTATATCTTTAGGAGCCACAATCTCTATATTGTCTAAATGGAATGAAATACAACCAATAATCTTCTTTACAGGAGATGGCGGATTAGGCTCAAAGAGTGTTGAAGAAAGAAAAAAAGAAGTAATTAAAGAGAGTAAAATTTTAGGTATATCTCAACCAATATTTCTGAATTTGAATAAAAATGAAATTAAAGATAAAGACAAGAAAGAAGTGAAAAAGATATTTGAAAAAGAAAAAGCAGATATAGTTTTGCTACCTTCAGAAAAAGATAGTCATCCCACCCATAAAAAGGCTGCTAATTTAGCAATTAAAAATCTGGAGAAATCACAGTTACAAATATTTTATGAGACTCCATGGTCACTCCTCAGAGAATTTAATCTCATATCCATAATATCTAAAAAAGATTTGAAAATAAAGTTGAAAGCCATTAAGTCACATAAATCACAAATAGAAAGGGCACCATATGATAAAATAGCAAAAGCTCTAAGTAAATTTAGAGGGGGAACAGTTCCGGAACAAAAAATACTCTCATACGGAAAAAATACAAAACCCCTTAGCAACTATGCTATGGAAGTTTTCAGATTAGAAAATTTGAAAGGTTATGAAAATTAAAGAGAGAAGTTAAAAAATGAAAATAATAATTGAAGATAATTACGAAAACCTGTCCCATAAAGCTGCAGAAGTTATAAAAGAACAAATTGGTCAAAAACCTGACTCTGTTCTAGGTTTAGCAACAGGTGGAACACCTATAGGAACATATAATGAATTAGTTAAAATGTACCAGAATGGAGAGATAGATTTCTCAGAGGTAACAGCTTTTAATTTAGATGAATATCTAGGTATAGAGAAAAAGCATGAGCAAAGCTATCATTACTATATGCAAGAAAAATTATTCAATAAAATAAATATCAAGAAAGAAAATATATTTATTCCTGAAAGTAAACCAAAAAACCCTGAAGAATATTGTAAATGGTATGAAAATAAAATAAAAGAGAAAGGTGGAATAGACCTTCAACTACTAGGTATAGGAAGTAATGGCCATATAGGTTTTAATGAACCCGGCTCAGATTTTAAGTCAAAAACAAGAGTTATTGAACTTGCAAAACAAACTATTGAGGATAACTCTAGATATTTCAATTCAGAGAAAGAGGTACCTAATAAAGCCATAACAATGGGGCTTGACACAATATTTAAGGCTAAAAAAATAATAATTTTAGCTTCAGGAGAGAAAAAGAAAAAGATTGTTAAAAAGATTGTTAATTTGGAGCAAACCGAAAAAATCCCCGCAACAATACTAAAAAAACATCCTAAAACTAAACTAATTATAGACAAGGCTGCAAATACAAAAGATTTAGTATCAAACTAATAAGATTTCAAATAATCAAAATAAGGTCTGCTGCTTCTGCTCTTCTTTAGCGCTTCTCAACTTATCTAAACCCGAGTCAATCCTCTTATCTGAAAAATCCCTATTAGATAATATTTCCCTAATTTTTTCGGTATTGACTTTAGGAAAATTTATATCTACCTTCTTAACATTCGGCTTATGAAATAACTCAAAAATATCCTCCCATTCAAACCTATCTTCCTCTGCCATACTCATTATCCTATTATTTACGGACTCAAAAATTTTTATAGGAAATTTCTTTCTCTTAACTATATCAAGAGCAGTTTTTTGACCTATACCCTCCACACCTCTTGGATTATAATCTGTCCCAACTAAAATCCCGAGACATATTAACTGGTCTTCATTTAATTGCAAATTATTTAGTATTCTCTCCCCTTCTATAATCTCTTGTTTAACCTCTTTAAAACCCCCGTTAGTCTTCCTTTTCTTTGACAAAGTTAAATTTTGTACTAGCCTAGGGCTTCCAAAAAGCAAGGCATCATAATCTTGACTACCCACCGCATAAACTTTATTAGTTTTAGCCATATGTGCAGCCTGAGCCTCTCCCTCTCCAGGTGCCTGTACACACTGAATCCCCATTGCAGTCAATAATTCTTTGCTCTCCTGAACCATCTTAGGAGTTAACTTGGCTAATTGCCTAGAATACTTCAACATATCTTTCTCCTCTCCTTCTCTCTTAGCTTTATCATATTTTTCTTTAGCTTTTTCTTTAACATCCCTTCTCTTCTCATGAGTCTTAGATTTCAAATCTGGAGCCTTGCCATCAAAAACATAAACTAATTTCATTCCCTCTTTCATCAAACTAATATTCCTATAAAACAATCCGGACAAATGAGAAGTGATATTGCCTTCAGAATCCATAAGGGGTGAACCATCCATCTGCCTTATTGTAGACAAGAATTGATAAATAATATTTGAGGCATCAACAGCTATAACCTTGCCTTTAAGTTTAGCAAGCCCTATTTCTTTCCTAGGAACGATATCTGCAATACTCAATCCCATATTTATAAATACATATAGAGGTATAAAAAATTAATGATTAGTTAGAAAAGGTAAGTTTGTTTGTATTCTTGGCTTGCTTTTGTCATCTCATCAATCATCTTCTCCTCAATATTCAATTCATCTATCAAAAATCCTATATCTCTTTCATGCCCTTCCCTCAAATCTTTATGGTCTCCACAATAACTCGCAGTTACATTAAAACCAAATTCTTTCATTTTCTTCAAATCATTTTCTAAATCGGGTAAATGTTTACTTTCATAAGGGTAAACAGCTTCCCCGTCCCTTAACTCACAAACATCAAATAAATAATTTCTAGCCTTTTTTATATCAATACCCGCATCTGAACTGCTTATCCTATAACGCCTGCTTCTTATATCATGAACTTTATTATTTGACGATTCCTCTGAAGAATCATCTTCATTTCCTTCTCTCTTTTTTCTTTGTCTCTCAAGATCCTTTCTTATCTTTTCATTCCAATCAGGATCGGAACCTCTATCATAGCCATGATCTTCCCTTGGAGACCAATTATCGTCATTATGCCCATTATTGCCTTTATTTTCCATCTTAATAAAAATAGCAGAAAATAGTTTATAAATCTTACTATTTTTAACTACTGCAGAATAACAATTAATTATAGTTATATTTTAGCTATATTTTTTGGTATTTAAACTAAAGTGATTACTTGCTAAAATTTAAATAACTGTCTTACCAATTGTAATTATGGAAATTGAATTTATACCTATCAATTATGATTACTTATCAGTTGAAAATAAGACATACGTGAGAATTTTTGGTAAAACAAAAAAAGGGAAATCTTGCTGTGTCATTGACGAACCGATAAATTACTTCTATGTATTAACTGAAGATCCTGAAAAAATGGAAAAAGATATTGAAGATATTGAAGGCGTGGATAAAACCGAAGTAGTAGAGAAGAATTTTTTAGGAAAAAAAGTAAAAGCTATAAGAGTTTATTGCGATTTTAAAGATAGGGGAGATATCTCAAAAGAGATTAAAGATAAAAACGAAAATGTAAAAATTAAGGAAAAAGACTTGCCTCTTCTAACAAAATATATCATAAACAAAAAAATAAGGCCCTTAATTTGGTATAATGTTGAGGGGAAATCTCTAAATGATGAAGACATGAACGGTTTGCCTGCATCTGTAAATACAGACATAGTAATAGAATTAGATAAGGTTAGGGAACTGAAAAAACAAGAAGACTTTAAACCCAAAGTTTTAGCATTTGACATTGAAACTGAAGAATTTGATATAGGAAAGGGGAAAATAATGATGGTCTCTCTAGTCACAGATGATTTTAAAAAAGTGTTGACATGGAAAAAATGTGCTAACGCAAAAAATTATGTGGAATGTTTAAAAGATGAGAAAGAAATGTTAAAAAAATTCGAAGAGTATATTAATAAGATAAATCCCGACATAATAACAGGATATTTCTCTGACGGCTTTGACCTACCATATATAAGAGCAAGAGCTAGGAAAAATAATTTAGAATTAAGATTTGGCCAGGGAGAAGGAAAAATAATATTTTCAAAAGGAAGGTTCAAAAAATCCAGGATAAATGGTTTAACCCATATAGATCTATTTAAGTTTATAAAAACAGTTTACTCACAATATTTAGACTCTGAAACTCTCTCGCTAGATGATGTAGCCTCAGAACTTCTTGATGAGAAAAAAGTAGAAATAGATCATATGCATAAAGCCACAAAAGACTTAAAAGAAAAAGAGTGGGAAAAATTTTTTGAGTATAATTTACAAGATTCTGTCCTGACATGGAAACTTTTCCAAGAGTCTTGGCCAGACATGTTAGAACTAACTAAAATAATACAAGAACAACTATATGAAACTACAAGATATACATTCTCTAAACTAGTTGAGCATTATATTATCCATAACCTTGATAAATTTAACGAGATATCTGAAGAAAGACCAAGTCATGAAATTATAAAAAAGAGGAGGGCAAGAGCAAAAACAGAGGGAGCTTTTGTTTTACAACCAAATGCAGGCCTATACGAAAACTTAAGTATATTTGACTTCACATCAATGCACACCTCAATAATAGTTTCTTTTAATATATCGAAATCGACATTGCTAGATAAAAAGAAAAAAGATGCCTATAAATCTCCAAAAATAAAATTTGGTAACAAAAAGAAAGAGTTCTATTTTGATAAAAAACCGGGTTTTTTCCCGCAACTAGCCGAAGAAATCATGGATTTAAGAAAAAAGTATAAGAAACAATATAAAGAAAATCCAAACCCTATAACTAAGGCAAGAAGTAATGCATTTAAAGTTTTATCAGCTTCAATTCACGGATATATAGCATATTTTGGAGCCAGATATTACTCTTATGAATGTTCGAACTCAATATTAGCATTTGTAAGAAAATTTAACAAAGATATAATAAATAAAGCTAGGAAAGAAGGTTATGAAGTAATCTATTCAGATACTGATGCTATAGCTATCACATTAGGAGATAAAAAGAAAAAAGATGCTAAGAAATTTCTTGGAAAATTGAACAGGGAGCTTCCGGGAATTATGGAACTAGACCTTGAGGGATTTTTCAAAAGAGGAATATGGGTAACTAAAAGATCGGGAAAATTTGGGGCTAAAAAAAAATATGCCCTTATCGATAAAGACGGAAATTTAAAAATAAGAGGATTTGAGACTGTAAGAAGAGATTGGTGTAAATTGGCTAGGGAAACACAAAATACAGTTCTAAAAAAAATTTTGGAAAATGGGAACGAGAAAGAAGCCCTAAAGTTTCTCAGGAAGACTATTAAAAAAATTGAAAATAGAGATATAGATAGAAAAAAGCTTATTATAAGAACGCAATTAAAAAAATCTTTAGATGAGTATAAGGCAAAAACACCCCATATAGTAGTAGCTAGAAAAATGAAAGAAAAAGGGCTGCCCATAAAAGAAGGCTCTTTAATTAGTTATTATGTGGCAGAAGGTAAGGAGAAAGCCCTTGTTAGAGAAAGGGCAAAATTGCCTGAAGAGGGGGGGAAATATGACATTAAGTATTACTTAGAGAAACAAATTCTACCTTCTGTGGAAAATATATTCCAGGTATTTGGAATAAATAAAGATGAGATTTTAGAGGGAAAAAAGCAGACTAAATTAGCCGGATTCTAGAAATAGCCAATATTTATAAATCAATTCTAGTAATTTTAAATATGGAATCAAAAATTTTAAGAGAAATTGTCAATGCAATTGCTAGAAGGAGAAAAAAGATAGACAGAAAAATACAGCCCTCAGAAATTGAAAGTATATTAGCAGAATTGGACAAAAGAGATTGTAATGTTAAAGGGAAAGGAGAAAGAGATGTATTTAGCAAAGAAGTTGAGGCAAGAAACATTTTAGAATATTTGAAAGGTCGCCTACCTCAAGAAAAAGAAAATCTATACCATTATTTTGAAGTAAATCACCAGGTTTTTTCCAACCATGAAAAAGAAACTAATTATCTAGATTTAAATGCGGGATGGATAACACCGGATAAAACAAAAATAGGTAAAAAAAGACCTATATTAAAAATGACTATTAAGTATTCAAAAAGCCCTAAAAAATAATTTATAATATATTAAAACTGGAGAGAGAGAACTTAAAAACCTCTATTGAGCTGTATAAAAAATGTCTGAACTTCCTGAAAAATTTGTGGAGAGAATGGGAAAAATGTTATACAATAAAGGAGATATTGAAAAATACATTTCTTCTCTGCAAAAAAACCCAAAAAAAGCTATTAGATGTAACACAATAAAAATAACTTCTAAAAAACTTCAAAAAAGGTTAGAAAGTAAAGGATGGAAAATTGAACAACCTTTTAAAAATTACCCTGAAGCCATAATTATTAAAGATGAAAGAGATCCCGGAGATATAGGAAATAGTAAAGAGCATTTAATAGGGTATTATTATTCTCAAGGTTTAGAATCGATGATGCCCATACTAGCACTAAACCCTACAAACACAGACTTATTTCTAGATTTAACTGCATCTCCTGGTTCTAAAACAACTCAGGCCTGTCAAAACATGAAGAATAGAGGGGTTATAATTGCAAACGACGACAAACCATTAAGGATTAAAACATTAAACTTAAATCTGTCAAGAATGGGCTGCTCTAACACAATAGTATTTAGACACGATGCAGTACAACTATGTAAAAAATTAAAGAAAATGATGAGGTTTGATAAAATATTGATAGACCCTTCATGTAGTGGAGAAGGCAAATTTAGAGATGATTATAAAGCTATAGAATCTTGGAGTGAAGAGAAGATAAATATGCTTTCACAAAGACAAAAGAAGATTGCTGCCTCATCTATAGGTCTTTTAAAAAAAGGAGGAGAAATATTATATTCTACATGTACATATAGCCCGGAAGAAAATGAAGAGGTGGTAGACTTCTTAATAAAAAATTTTGACTTGGAAATAAAAGATATTGAGTTACCACTAGAATCAAGACCAGGACTAACAGATTGGAAGGGAAAAAGATATAGTCATAAATTAAAAAAAGCCAAAAGAATATACCCTCAGGACAACAATACTGACGGATTCTTCCTGGCAAAATTAAAAAAACAAATATAAAATGAAAATTAAAGTTATATCTAAAGGAGAAGAGAAAGAAATCCTAAACTCTTTGAAAAAAGACTATGGCATATCTAAATTACCATATATGTTAATAAAATCTGGAAATGAAATAAGGAGTTGGTCAGGAGCTATGAATAAAGAAGACATAAAAACAATTTCTAAGGAATTAAAAATAGGATCGATAGGTATACCTATAGGTACTAAAGAAAAAGACGGAATTAAACTAAATCCTGACTTTCCAAGTATCATAAAACCAATAAAAAAAATAATAGATCTTTCAGATAAGCAAGCAGAAAAATATTTGAAAGGGGAAAATATAAAAGTTAATAAAGATAAAGGATATTATATATTAAGACATAAAAAAGATCTCATTGGATGTGATAAATTATCTAGTAAAGAAATTAATAACACAATTCCAAAAAGAGTTTAGAGTGTAATAAAAAGATGAATCATGAAAACATAAAAAATAAAGAATATTTCAATAGAGAGTATGAGGAATATAAGAAAGCTGGAGAAGTAGCAAAAAAAGTTAAAGAGTATTCTAAAAAAATCATAAAACCAGGAAAACCCTTGCTAGAAATAGCTAATGAAATTGAAACAAAAATTGAGGAGCTAGGGGGAAAGATCGCATTTCCCGTAAATTTATCTGTCGATGATATAGCAGCCCACTATACCCCAAGTCATGACAGTAAGGAAAAGGCAGAGGGATTATTGAAAATTGATATAGGGATCCATATTAATGGATATATAGCAGATACAGCTTTTTCTATAGATCTAGAAGATAATGAGGAAAATAAAAAGTTGATAAAGGCAACTGATGCAGCTTTAAAAAAGGCAATAGAAAATGCAAATGAAAACATAAAGACTATAGGGAGAAAAATACAAAAAGAGATAGAAAGCTACGGATTTTCCCCAATTAAGAATTTGCAAGGCCATAAGTTAGAAAAATATAATCTTCATGCAGGGATAAATATCCCTAATTACGATGACGGAAACGAGAAGAAATTGCCAAAAGGATATTATGCTATAGAGCCTTTCTCAACAAATGGTGCAGGTAGTATTTATGAGGGAAAGCCCTCTGGAATTTATATATTAAAAAATAAAAAACCCGTCAGATTAAATAGAAAAATTTTAGAGTTTATAGAAAATTATGAAGGACTACCTTTCTGCAGCAGATGGGTTGTAAAAAAATTTGGAAAAAAGGCCCTATTTGCATTAAATAGATTTGAACAAAAAGAAATAATAAAACAATTTCCTCAATTAATTGAAAAAGACCACGGCAAAGTTTCACAGTCAGAACATACAATTTGTCTAAAAAACAACATAGAAATTTTAAGTTAAATATATAACTTCAAAATAAGTAAAATAAAAATAAATTAACCTAAATAGTTAGCTTCTTTCTCTTGCTGTAATGCTGCCCTTGCAGATTTAAGGTAATTAGTCTCTATCTCCTTATATTTTTCCATAGTATCCTTACTTACTGAAGGCATCACTTTATCGAGAGCATTATCAAAATTAATTTTCTTGACCTCTTTAACTTTTTTATCTACCCTTAATGCTAAAAGTCCAGCCTCTCTGCAAACAGATTCTATATCTGCTCCCACATAACCTTCTGTTCTCTCTGCTAAGTTCTTTAAATCCACATTTTTATTCAAAGGCATATCTTTTGTGTGAACATTAAAAATAGCTTTCCTACCTTCAAGATCAGGGGGTGCAACAGCCAAAATTCTGTCAAATCTTCCCGGTCTTAACAACGCAGGATCTAACATATCTGGGCTATTTGTAGCTCCTATAACTGTAACATTTTGTAACTCTTCTAAACCATCCATCTCTGCCAATAACTGGTTTAAAACCTGTTCCGTAACTCTACCACCCTCACTACCACCACTGGTCCTTCTTGTAGCCAGCGAATCTATCTCATCAAAAAAGACAATACAAGGCGCAACCTGTCTGGCCCTTTCAAAAACTTTTCTTATACCTTTCTCGGACTCACCCACCCATTTAGATAGCAATTCAGGACCTTTAACCTGGATAAAATTAGCTTCTGACTCATTTGCCACTGCCTTTGCCAGTAATGTCTTACCAGTTCCTGGAGGCCCATAAAGCAGTATGCCCCTAGGTGGCTTAACACCAATATTTGTAAAAGACTTAGGGTATTTCATAGGCCATTCAACTGCCTCCTCAATCTCCTGCTTTATACCTTTCAGTCCCCCTATATCTCTCCAAAAAACGCTAGGAGTCTCAACCAAAACTTCCCTCATAGCTGAAGGTCTTACATTCTTTAAAGCCTCTTTAAAATCTTTCATAGTAATCCTTAAATTTTCTAAAACCTCCTGAGGTATTTCTTCATCTTCATCCATCTTTATCTTAGGCAACACTTTTCTCAAAACATTCATAGCTGCCTCTTTAGTTAAAGAGGCAAGGTCTGCACCCACAAAACCATAAGTATGTCTGGCCAAATCTTTTAAATCTACACTTTTCTCTAAAGGCATACCCCTAGTGTGAATCTTAAGTACATCTTCCCTATTTTTCTTATCCGGAACATTTATTGAAACTTCCCTGTCAAATCTACCAGGTCTCCTCAGAGCTTCGTCTATACTATTCATCTGATTTGTAGCACCTATAACCACAACCTTTCCCCTACTCTCTAAACCATCCATTAAAGTTAACAGCTGAGAAACTACTCTCTTTTCAACCTCTCCATGACTCTCTTCCCTTTTAGAAGCTATAGCATCTATCTCATCAATAAATATTATAGAAGGTGAATTTTTCTCCGCTTCCTCGAACTTCTTTCTTAAATTTTTCTCACTCTCACCATAAAATTTAGACATAAGACTTGGACCGTTAATCAAAATAAAGTTGGAGTCTGATTCATTTGCCACTGCCTTTGCCAGTAATGTCTTACCAGTTCCTGGAGGTCCATGAAGTAAGACACCTTTAGGAGGCTCAACCCCTAATTTGTCAAATATTTCCGGATGTTTAAGAGGTAACTCCACCATCTCCCTTATCTTCTTAATTTCACTATCTAAACCCCCTATATCTTCATAAGTTACCTCAGGTATCTTCTCATCTGTAACTTCTACCGCTTTTGAATTCAATTTAACAGTTGTGTTTTCTGTTACCACACAAGGTTTTGATGGCTGCGTAGATACTATTATAAATTTAGGTTGGCCAGAAAAACCAAAGCTACCTCCAAAATTAGAAAAAGCCTCTGCAAAAATATCTCCAAATAAATCCATATCTGACATATCTGACATCACATCTTTTCTTCTTGAAGCACCACCAAGGACAACAACATCCCCCTTATTAACAGCTCTTCCCAATAAACCTTGCTTGAGTGCCTCAGGATTACCTTTAACCATAACACCTTTCTGGCTAGGAGCAATAGTGACCTCATCCGCCTCTTTAACATCCGCTTTTTTAACGTTTACAATTTCCCCTATTCCAGTCTTTGCATTTCTCCTGATTATACCGTCAACCCTGATTATTTTCTCACCTATATCTGCAGGATAAGCCCTGTCTACAATAGCAACTGTTTCCCTATTACCATTAATAGAAATAACATCTCCTCTATTGAGAC
>PWGL01000074.1 GCA_003554465.1 Candidatus Pacearchaeota archaeon | reverse complement strand
CTTTTCTGCTACTAGAGATGCTTGACCGTGAAGCTTAACTTGTGGAGGATGATTTCCTTCGGATATTACTTCTACTTCCTGAAGACGAGCCGGTCCTATTCCACAACCAAGTGCTTTCAATACTGCTTCCTTAGCAGCAAACCTTGCTGCTATTCTCGGGTATAAGTTGCCAGCCCTGGAAATAATTCTAATACGTTCTTGTTTGGTAAACACTCTATCTAAAAATTTCTTCTGGTGCTTTTGGCAAATTTTTTTTATTCTATCTACCTTAACTAAATCTATTCCCATACCTTTAACGGCTTCCACAAAAATTCATCCTCTCTCTGGTTTCTCCTACAGTACCTACTTGGTTACAGCACCTACCCCGGTAGAAGAAATAAACACTCCTAACGCTTCCAGTTCCCGGTCTTCTCGATTTACCGTTTTGGGCTGCAAAGCAGTTTGATAAGGAACTTCCCTGACTTCCAGGCCGTGATTTCCAACCATGTAGCCAGAGCGCCCTTCTCCTAAAAGTAGATCAACTGCCCTAATACCAAAGCGAACTCCTAAAATAATATCATCTGCCAGAGGTTTTAGCCCTCGCAAAGTAAACCCAAGGTCGGTAGTGCGGATTTCTTCAATTTTCTTTAAACCCAACTCTAAACGTAATACCCTGCGTAAAATTTGAGAGATTCCTCCCAGCTTAGGGTTTCCAAAAGCGTCTTTCTCCGGAGTCTCTTCCAATAGAGCTCTTACCACATCACTTTCTTTGAGGGTTTTCTGAAGCACCGGATCATCATATGAAATGCTGGTCCCCTCAGCTACTACCAGGTTGGCATACCCTCTTTCCCGGTAAATCTTATCAACCTCTGAGCATAGTTCCTGCAGGTCTACTGGCCTTTCAGGAATGGTAATAAGATCCGCCCCTGAAGCAACTCCTATTTCCAGGGCAAGCCAACCGGCCTGCCGGCCCATCACTTCAACTATAGAAATACGCCGGTGGGCGCGTGCCGAATCGGCAGTACTTCTGGCTGCCTGTGCACCGAAAGAAATAGCAGTACGAAAACCCAGCATCACGTCAGTGCCCGATACGTCGTTGTCAATACTTTTAGGAGCCATCGTAGTAGGAAAGCCTCTTCGCTCCAGACGGGAAGCGGATAAAATAGTGTCATTCCCTCCAGTACCCACCACCCCGCTTATTCCCAGTTTCCTCAAATTATTTATTATTGCTTCCGGGTATCCAGCCGCTTCGTTTTCTGGGGAAAAAGGGTTAAAACGCGAGGATTCAAGGATAGTGCTGGACTGATTTTCCAGTCCAACCACTCGTTCCCAATCCAATGGAACCAAGTTTTGTTCAATATCTTTTGAGGCCAAGCCGGCAAAGGCATTTTTGACCCCCACAAATTCAGCACCGTATTCTTTGACGCCCCTGCGAACAGCAGAGGCAAGGAAGGCATTGATGCCTGGACAATCTCCTCCGCCAGTAATTAAAGCTATTTTTCTAGTCATAACGCTTACCTCCTCTATCATCAATTTATCAAGCAACATAGGGGCCTGGGCATGTCACTTTACTCACTTCGATGTAACCACGCAGGCTGTTCATGCATCCCCACCCTGCCCTTCCCCGCCCTGTCGGGGAAAGAGAATAAAGGGGGATGGAAAGTTTCGGTAGGGGTTCTTGGGCAGCTCAAAACCCCATTTTGAGCAAACACCTACATTTTTATTATTTATTAAGCTTATCTTCTTATTCCCCAATTCAAAAGTCATTTCAAAAACTATTAGAGGAAACCGTTATAACTACAATTATACTTATCCTTATAATAACAGGCTTCCTTATAAATCAAGGAAGCCGTGTTCATACAGAGAGCAAGAAGAAACAGAATCGATTACTGTAACGCTATTTTGTTATTAAAAGTTATAAGGCACAAACAATTCTACCAGTTCTCTGCCAGCACCTCGAAGTGCGCTTGAGGATGATCACACGCAGGACAAACTTCAGGCGCAGACTTGTCTTCATGTATGTAGCCACAATTCCGGCATTTCCACCTGATTGCTTGATCTTTTTGAAATACTTTTCCTTCTCTCAAGTTATTTAGCAACCCCAGAAAGCGTTTTTCGTGTTGTTTCTCGGCTACGGCAATAGCCCGAAAAACTCCTGCAATTTCACTGAATCCTTCCTCCTCCGCTTCTTGAGCAAAAGCAGGATACATATCGCTATACTCGTGATTCTCTCCTTCCGCTGAAGCAGCAAGGTTATTTTCTGTGCTTCCTATCACACCAGCGGGAAAATCAGCAGATATTTCTACCGCCCCACCTTCCAGAAATTTAAAAAGCCTTTTAGCGTGAGCTCTTTCATGCTCTGCAGTTTCGGTAAACACGCCTGCTATCTGCTCAAAGCCCTCCTTTTTAGCTTCAGAAGCAAAATAATCGTATCGATTACGAGCTTGTGACTCTCCGGCAAATGCAGTTAATAAATTCTTTTCTGTCTTGGTACCTTTAAGTCCTTTCACAGAAACTACCTCCTTTTATAATTATAGTTTAGATTATAAACTTCTGATTAACTTATTTCAACCTACAACACAGTGTATCAAGTTATCAAGTTATCAAGTTATTGACGTATTTCAACTTTTTATTCTATCTTTATCTATTTACTCTGAGGACGCGGACCAAAATACTGATAATAATGTACTTCTATTCTGCCATTGTAAAGTTTGCGTCTTTTAGAGGCTTTTCTTCCAATAATCTTCTCAAAGCCAGGCATGGAAGTTAGTACATAAGCTGACCAGGTTGGAAAGCG
>PWGL01000006.1 GCA_003554465.1 Candidatus Pacearchaeota archaeon | reverse complement strand
GGTGATCTCCAGCTCCAGGTGCCGTGCCGGCAGGCCGGTCTGCTCCAGCGTACGCAGGACCGTCTTTTCGATGTTGCCGTTGTGGAACTGGGCCCCGGACAGGTTGACGGCGATGCGCCCGAACTCGCGTCCCTGGTCCAGCCAGGTGCGCCCTTGCTGACAGGCCTGGTGGAGGATGTCCTCCCCCAGCGCCGCCATGGTTCCGACCTCCTCGGCGACCGAGATGAAGGCGCCCGGGGCCAGTAGCCCCCGGTCCGGGTGGTGCCAGCGGACCAGGGCTTCGATGCCCACGATCTGACCGGTCTGCAGCTCGACCTGGTGCTGGAAATAGGGGACCAGTTCACCGCGCTGCAGGCCCTGACGCATCTCCTGGGCGAGATCCAGCCGGCGCTGGGCATGTTCAGTCAGCTCCTCGGCGTAGAAGCACGTGGTGTTGCGTCCGTCGGCCTTCGCCTTGTGCAGCGCCGAGTCGGCGTTGCGGACCAGCGCCTCGACGGTCTCGCCGTTGTCCGGATACATGCTGATGCCGATGCTACACCGGCACTGGAACCAGCGGCGGCTGTACTGGAACGGTCGCTCCAGTTCCTGGTGGACGGTCTCAGCGCAGGCGAGAGCGTCCCGGTGGTCGCGGATCTCGGCCAGGCAGATGCTGAACTCGTCGCCACCCAGTCGCGCCAGGGTGTCATCGGCGCCGAGGCGCGCCTGGAGGCGGTGAGCCACCTGGCGGAGGACGCGATCGCCGGCGGTATGACCGAGGCTGTCGTTGACGTCCTTGAAGTGGTCGAGGTCGATGAACAGCACGGCTAGCTGTTCACCGGACTGTCGCGAGCGCTCCAGGGCGCGGGCCATGCGGTCCTTGAACAGCAGGCGATTGGCGAGGCCGGTGAGCGCATCGTGGTAGGCCTGGAACTGCAGCCGCTCCTGGGAACGTTTGAGCTCGGTTAGGTCGCTAAAGACGGCAATGTAGTTGACGACTTCGCCGTAGGCCCCGGTGACACGGCTGATGGTCACCCACTTCGGCTGCAGGGTGCCGTACTTGGAGCGGTCCCAGAGTTCGCCGGACCAGCTACCCTCCCGTTGGATCGACTCCCACATGGCCCGGTAGAAGTCGTCGTTGTGGTGGCCCGACTGCAGGATCCGCGGCGTCAGCCCGATGAGCTCGTCCTCGGTGTAGCCGGTCATTCGCGCGAAGGCGTCGTTGACCTGGAGGATGCGGCTCTCGGCGTCGGTGATCAGGATCCCGTCCCGCGTGGCGGTGAAGACCTTGGCCGACAGCTGCAGGCGTCGTTCCATCTCCTTGCGCCCAGAGATGTCGCGCAGCGTGGCGCAGCAGAGGGTCTCGTCCTCCAGGTGCAGCGGGGTGAGCACCACCTCCAGCCAAAGGTGTTCGCCCTGCGGGGTGACGTGCACCCACTCAAAACGTTGCGCGCCCTCGATGAGTGCGGTCTCGAGCAGGTTTTGTGCCCGCTCCGCCGCCGAGGATCCGTCCGGCTGGAGTTGCGAGGAGATGGCCTCCGGGCGCAGGCCGATCAGCTGCTGCGGATCCTCCCAGCCCAGCATGCGGGCAGCCGCCGGGTTGCAGGAGATGAAGTGCCCATCGCGCAGGATCAGCATCCCGTCTTCGCTGTGCAGGAAGAGGGTCTGCGTCAGGCTGCTCGAGAGCGCCGGGGCCGGAGTGGTTGGGGGAACCACGTGGTCTTTCACAGGGGTTAGCTCACGGGTCCGGTGCCACGATGCGGTTGCGCAGGGTGCCGAGCCCCTCGACATCACAGGTGACGATGTCCCCGGCCTGCAGGAAGCGGGGCGGGGTGCGGGCAAAACCGACGCCGGCCGGCGTGCCGGTGGCGATGATATCCCCGGGAACCAGGGTCATGACCCGCGAGAGCGTGGCGATGACCGCGGGGATGGAGAAGACCATCTCGCCGGTATGCGACTGTTGCTGGGTGGTGCCGTTGACCTGACAGGAGAGGGCAAGGCCGTGGGGATCGGGTACCGCGTCGGCGGTGGTGATCCAGGGCCCCATCGGGCAGCTGCCGTCCACCGACTTGCCGAGGAAGAACTGCTTGTGCCGGAATTGCAGGTCACGTGCCGACAGGTCGTTGATCACCGTATAGCCGAAGACATGCTGTAGTGCCTCGCTCTCCGGGATGTTCCGGCCACCCCGGCCGATCACCACGCCGAGCTCCACCTCCCAGTCCAACTCCCGGGTGACGGCTGGGTCGAGGAGGAAGTCCGCGTATGGGCCGGCGACGGGGGTCGTTGCCTTGGTAAAGACCACCGGCGCCTCGGGCAGCGCCAGCTCGTCACCCTTGGCCTGTTGCGACTCTCGGGCGTGGTCGGCGTAGTTCAGGCCCAGGCACATGATGTTGCGGGGTGGCTGCGGCAGCGGAGCCAGGAACGTCAGGGCCTCGGCCGTGACCCGCGGCCAGTCGTAGCCGGCCTCGGGTAAGGTGCCGGCGCACAGGTGTCCGCCCAGATCACCCGCGACGGGTGAGACGGCCCAGCGGTCGCCCTGTTCGTGGATGGCGACCCGGGTGACGCCCTGGTGAACAACGGTGGTGATGCGCATGCTGCCGTTTCCGCGTTGGGGGTTGCGGTCAAGCCTGTCGGCCCCGCATTGTCCCGCATTTGGGGCCGGTCGTCGACGGTGATCGGTCGGATGATGCGGATCGGCAAAGGCCGCCGCCATCCGCCGGACCGCTTCCAGCGTCGCCCGTTCCAGGGCATTGTCGCCACTTTCATCGGGCATGCCGCCCCCCGATCCGCATCATCCGACCGATCACCG
>PWGL01000113.1 GCA_003554465.1 Candidatus Pacearchaeota archaeon | reverse complement strand
CCAGCATCCACTTCCATCCTTCCTGACGGGAGTTCAAGTAAATCTGGAAAGCCTCCTGCATAGCAGGGAAGCGACGCATCAGCTTTCTCGGGCTGTTCAGATGGATTTTCTCATACCTTTTATAACGGGCGGCTTCCGCCAGGATGGAATCCTCCCCTATATCATCAATGTAGAGGGTGGGATTGGCCAGGTAGTCCTCACTGACCATCCACCTCCAGCATGGAGGTCGCATCCACTCCGGTTTTAAGGTTATTGTATCGAACTGATCCATATTATTCCTTCAAATGTGCACACTGTGCACTTTTACTCATCTCCCGCCAAAGTTCCCCATACGGTTTCTCCACCCTCCGGAATAGCTTCAGTCCTCTCTTTCATAAACAGGATCAAATCACCCAGATTCTCAAATACTGACTGGAGTTTGCTCTCTACTTCCTCCATCTTATCCCCGTACCGGTCCTTGAACATTTCATAGTTCCAGTATAAGATAAGAAGGGTCCTGGCGGTAGAGTCCATACCCCGTATAAGATCCAGCATAAATTCTTTTCTGAAACTGGTTACACCTGCACCTTCAATAAGGGCTTTATATACCGTGGTGTCAAACACCTCCATAATTCCAGAATCCGCAGCCCTGGTCATATCTTCTATAACTTTCCCAGGCTGTAAACCCTGAGGCTTCCGAGGTATCTCTTTCTCAATCGTAGCTTCCGTCTTCTTCGCACTTATAGGAGCAACCACTCCTACATCAAAAGCGTTCTTCACAAAGTATTCAGCAGGTCCTTCTTCAGCCTGCTTCAACATTGATCTGGCCTGCCCTGCATATATCCCGACATCTCCAGCCAGATACTCCAGAGCGGACAATTCATCATGGAAAGTCTTCCGGTCTCCGGGAGTGTTGATATGCATTCCGGTTTTCTCACTTCCCTTTATCTCAAGAGGAGTATAATGATCAGACATCTTAAGAGCTGCTGAAACGGTGGATAAATCCCCGAATTTAAAAGGCAGCATACTGACATCTTTAAAAACCTTCATACCTGTCTCCTCAGGAATAACCAGAGTATTATAATGTATGCTCAGGTTACCTGGGGAACCGGTGAATGTCGGAGTTACCGTATCATTACCGTGAAGAAGTGTAATACCTCCTGGTTTGTCCTCATTGTAAACAGGAAGGTATTCAGCTGATATTTTATTACCGTCTTTTATAAAAAGGACAGTTTTAGGGGACTCTCCCCTGGAGGCTTCCGTTAGTTTTCTAAGAGTGGCTTTTTCCGGATCTCCTGTATCCTCTCTGCGCTCTCCGAATATTACTGAAGGCTGAACAAGACCGTTTACATCCCCGTCAGTAACCAGACAGTTTCCGTCATTGTCCACATTGGTCCAGATAGACAGGTCTTTATATGACCCGTCCTGCATCAGAACCTTGTATTTTCCGTCAAATTTAGGATGGGTTAATCTATTCTCCGGATCAGCAGCTGTAAAAACAGGGGCTGTGTTAACCCGGTTGTCATCCACATAGCTTCCGTATTTTACCAGCACCTTCTTCTCTTTATCCGAAAGTTCAGAAGCCTGCTTGTCATTCAATCCCCGGACTACTTTCAGAGACGGCTGTTCCACCTTGAAAGATCTACGGTCTTCAATCTCACCAGCCATTTCACCCAGTTTCTCAATCTCGTCTTTAGAGTGGTATTCCATGAAGGTGTTGGCTATATCCGGAGAATCCAGGATAGTACGGGCAAGACATAATACGGCTCCGTCTCCCAGCATGGACAGCTTCTCTAAAAAACCGGCTCTGGGATTCAATTTCTTTCGGAACATCTTCTTTATATGTTCAGGTTCGACCAGCCTTGCTGAAGCCTCCTTGAGAGCTGTTTCCTCAGCAGGTATGGAAATGTCCGTAAGCTCCTCCGATTCTTCATCATTCATGTCATCTACAAGAGGTCCTATAGATGCAGCTCCCTTCTCTTTGAGGGTGGACACCCAGTTGTCCTGGGCAGGAATATGGAGATCCACACTCTGGATATATATAATATTATGTCCTTTGATATTCCCGTTAACATATATAATAGGAATATACAGCCACAGGTCATTAAGGATAAAAGCCATAATACCCATGGCATGCTTTTCATCATCTGCTTTGTCCACCAGCTGGAATCCCACCCAGTAATCACCCTCAATTAAAGAAGGAACTGATTCCTCCACATTGAGAAAGGCCATCTGGCTGAACTTCTCTTCAAAACTTTTATCAGGCATTATTGACTTCTCCTTGTAATAACCGTTATTGATCCCTTCCAGGACTCGGATTGCGAGACATTAAACCATGACCGAGGGTAGAAGTTTCAACAGGATCCTCACTTTGTGTCATTTTACTTAAACCGTATGCTCCGGCACCCGCACCTCCTGCAATAACAGCCGCAGTTAATATATTCCTCAAAGCAGACCTTTTATCATCTCTGTTCTGCTCCTCGGCATTTTCCATATTTTCCGGTCTGTCATTTATGGATCGAAGTCTCCTTAGGATCTCTTCCTCATCAGCAGACCCGTAAGGATATGCTCTCTTCTGCATAGCCTGCTTTATCATCTTCCGTGATCCTCTATTCCCGGCTTTGTTGTAGGCCCTCTTCTCCAGCCTGTTCTTCAACTCTTTATTAAAATCCATTTTAGTGATTCCTTCTATTATAGTTATACAGCACATACTGTACATTTTTTACTATTATATTACCTGAACGGGTGATGCTCCCCCTCTCTTTTCCCAGCCTCTCTTTCCCCAGCCATTCTTCTGTAATAATCCAGACT
>PWGL01000004.1 GCA_003554465.1 Candidatus Pacearchaeota archaeon | reverse complement strand
TACATCATGTTGTTTTCCAGAAACAGGAGACTGTCAACCTCTCCGACAAACAGTGTTTCGGAGCTCGATACCTTCACTTGCGTTGCGGTCTGATACTTCCCTTCTGATAGCTTCATCTACTTTGTTACCTCCGTAAATGTACCATTTGGTGATAGGCGGCTGGTTAGGCCTTACCTATGCCGGATTTTAACCGACAAGAATCTAAAAGCTTCTCCTGGCGCACCCTGTACATCCTGTAAAATCTTTTCTTATCTTAGATGTTTCTTGCTTATCTTGTCTTTTCCAAAATAATCTTTATCTTATGTGCGTTCTTGACTAATTTCTAAAAGTCTGTCTTAGGCAGATTTACGGGCTTTATCTTCTTTCTTATTTGCATTTTTCTTGAGTTTTTCTTTGCGGCTCTTTGCGTAACTTGTCGTGATGCAATCTTTTTCCGGGTTTTCTCTCTTTTCCAAAAATTCTTTATCAGCTTTGCGTTCTTTGTTCTCTTTCGCGGTCTTTGTTTTCTCTGCAATATCCTTTAATTTCTTTTCTTATAAGGTATTCCTGAAAGTCCGCCTCTGGCGGGTTTGCGGCTTTGCGAGCGTGATACTTTTCTTATTCTTTTCTCCGTTTTCTATGCTGTCTCCTGTCTTCTGTCTCCTGACTCCTATTTCCTTTTGCGTGATGCAATCTTTTTCTTTGGCATTTCTTATTCTGACTGGCGAAGTTGTATCTATTACTTATTACTTGGCTTATCACTTATTATCTAACAAATAACTATTACTTGTTACTTCTTCTCTAAAAACTCCTGACTCCCTACTTTTTCTTTTTCTCCCACCCTTCGCAATTTGCCAAACTTTCTGTAAAATATGCCAACAGAAGGCAACAGGGCGATATATCCAATGATGCAAAACTTTTCTTTTCACACCATAAAAGCCCTTATAAAACAAAAGCTTTCCAATACGCTGGTTCAAAATTCCATCTGGGCAATCCTTGCACAACTCTCCCTGCGTTTTTTCGGAACCCTTATATGGATAATGATAGCCCGCGCCCTGGGTGCAGAGCAGTTTGGGTATTTCAGCTTTGTACTGGCTTTTTGTATGGTGCTGGAATTGCTCCCCAACTGGGGACACAACATGCTGTTAGTGAGAATTTTCAAAATCGAACCCTCAGAAAAGCATGAAGGTATTTTTCTACAGGCTTTTTATCTCAAAATCCTTTTAAGCATAGCAGCTCTGATCATTGCATTCATCTCATTCAGGACCATCTGGGCTGATGAATTTCATCTGTTTCCTGCCGTCACTATCGGACTTATCTTTGTATTCTTCAAAACCTCCTCCATGATCTGGGAAGCTGTTTATACTGCACACGAGAAACTGAAATACTCCACCCACATGGTTTCCACGGAAAATATCATCAAATTCCTTCTCATACTTTTGCTTTACCTGTTAAACAGACTGACCATTTTCAATATTATGCTCATCTATACCGGGTCTTTCCTGGCAAAATACCTGGCAGGATGGTGGCTTTCTCAGCGCACAAAGATTATGTCCTTTGAATCAATTATTCCTCAAAAACCACTCTACATCAAGATGTTGTTAATAGGTTCCCTTCCTTTCGTCCTTACCAGTGCTGCCAATTACATCTACACGCGGATCGATGTGCTCATGCTATCCCGTCTCATGGTAATTCCTGAAGAATTAGGATGGTACGGACTCATCTCCAATCTTATCGTAGCAACATCACTTTTCGGGGTGGCACTTGCTACAGCATTTTTTCCCACTATCACCCGGCTGGCAAAAGAAGAAAGCGAAGAATTTTTACCAACCCTTAAGAATACCTATACTTTTGCCGGCATCTTTGGTTTTCTCATAGCCACGGCTATAAGTTTGACAGGGGGATTTTTTATACCCTTCTTTTTCGGAGAAACCTACCAGGGTTCGATCCCACTTGTCAATTTCTTCATTTTTGTTTTACCCCTGGAATTCTGGAAATCACTCCTTTACCGGGTCTATTATGCACGGCACCAGGAAAAGAAACTCCTCATAATCATTTTAGTGATGATCGGATTTAACATCCTTGCCAACTGGGTTCTGGGAACCATCTGGGGTTATATTGGGATCGGCATTGCCACCTTTCTTTCCAAGATACTTGTGTTACTCCTCTGTATCCTGGGAGGAAAAAAGTGGATAAGACCTATAGAAGCAAACTTATGGATACAATTCTTAATCTACCTGCCCCTTGCCGCCCTCATCATCCGCATAGCTTTTCTGCTGTACTGAAAAACCTTCTTAAGGTTTTCCTATCACTACTCAACATCCATTAATCAGTAGAAAAAACTTCCGTGTCCTTCTCTGTCTGCTGAATATCATGTATATCGAGGCACCATCAGGAGTCAGAATACAGAATTCAGTATTCAATAGCAAGAACAAATTGAACAACGCCAGACTTTTCTGTCATTACAAAATATTTCTCAATATCTTTTCTCTGTGCTCTCCTCCCTATCCTGTCAATCCTGCGCATTGAAACAAGTTTCTCTTTTTTTTGAGGTCTGTATCTCTCTTGTCTTACTGATATCCTATTTTATCCACTGTGTGAGCTGTTGAATCTCTTTTCCGCACTATTCTCTGTCATCCTGTAAATCCTGTACATCGATGCAAATACTCTGAATTCTTAATCTTTCTGCTCTTATCCTGTTTTCATCCTGTTCATCATGTTTAATCTCTTTTCAGGTCTGATGAGATCATCTTTCTTCTGATATCCTGTATATCCTGTGCATCGATGCAATTTATCTGATCATAGTTCTTTCATCTTTTTCTG
>PWGL01000096.1 GCA_003554465.1 Candidatus Pacearchaeota archaeon | reverse complement strand
GGGCTTCCTCACTATCCACAGGTTCTTGCAAAGGAGCCACATGTTTACCTGGATCCACCGGCCTGATCTCAGATACATAATCATCAGGTACTTCAGGCGTATCTAATTCTGGATAGCTTGTGGGTAATGGGACTGCCGTCACTTTAATACCTCGATCTCTTTCATGATTTGATTGATAATGAATTCAGCATGGCCCATGGCCGTGCTCCATTGATGCTCCAAGACGTGCATGACTTTAGAGCACCCAACCGCCTCCTCTATCCCAACCACATCGTAGTGATTGTTGATATCCATAAACACACCACTATTCCCAGATAATTCAGAGGAAGGCTGAATCTTGGCCCGGACATACCCCTTGAGCCCTTCCTTTTTTGAACGATTCTCCCGCATGGTCAAATTGAGCATACCGCCCTGTTCTTCAGTATCCTCTCCTTCAAAAGATCTTGCCCACTCACCCCACGGCTCCCAGGGTGCAAGTTTTTTCCCTAAAACAATTCTGGCCTCATTACTCCCTGCATCAAAATGAACTGATCTATTTATTCCCAGGATTCCAATTGGCGTATAGGTTAAAAAATCGGTAAATGTTTTGAGCGCAAAATCCTTTATCAGTTCCAAAGGACCAGAATTACTCCTGACCATAAATCGGTTACGTTCTGCTTGGACAAAAAAATATTCAGTCTGGAATTTACATAGTTCGGGATGGATTATTTCGATCTCGGCCTCAAATGTTTCCTGCTCTCCAATTATACCGTTTTTGGCAAACCACCACGGTTGAAAAATCGCTGGGTTGAAACGACCAAGAAGTACAATAGAAGCATTGTCAATTTCTGGGGTAATCTTCATTGCTGGTGCTGCTAAGCTGAGCTTTGGCTTTGTTTCTTTTGGTATTTGTTCATCACAGTAGAGGAACATGACCCTCCGGTCAGAGGGCTCGTCAAGCCGAGACGCAAATCTTACTCGAAACCTTGGCTCCGGCCAAGGAAGGTATTTTATGCTGAATAGATACTTTTAATTTAAAAAATGAAGCTGGAAGCCTTAATTATACGATATCTTCAAGAAAATAATTTATATCCGGGACCATACCTTGATGTCAAGTTGACTAAAAAACTCAAGTTAATGCTAAAAAATAGCATCACAAAAAATGCTGATTATTCCCAAAGTAAGGTGAAAAGCTTAGCCTGCGTAAACACTTGTCAAGATCAGGATCACCCAAGCGAAAAGCCAAGGAAATTAAGGCCGCGTTGGCTTATCTATCTCTCACTATTGCTGTTGTTAAGTCAAAAATCAAAGATGATATGATTTTTAGTGGATAAGAGTTTGAAGAGGTTAAGCTTCAGCTGGAACAGCAAGCTTAGAAAAGCCGGGATTTTGCCTGGCTTTTCTCATTCCTGGCCCATGCCTTTGATTTTGGTATACCAATAATATACCCTTTTCTGATGACACTATACAAAAACAGAATAATTATGCACCGTTAGCACGGTATGTTTCAAGGATAAGAAATCAAGTGTGATCAAGAGAAACGGTATTATTTTAGATGGTTACACGTTAAAAGCCCCCACCGCCACGTCTGAATGGGGTTCAGGGGGTCGCAGGTTCAAATCCTGCCATCCCGACCATAAAAGCAAGGGGTTACCTTTCGGGGTAACCCCATTTTTTTGTGCTGTTTCCCCGGGGGAGCACTCGGGGGGTAAACTATCTGTTTAATGATTCTACAGGCCTGCCCTGGGAAGTGTCCAGCTGAACCAGCTCAGCGGAAGCGACAACTTGCTTGAAATTTATTGCGCCTTATCGGTTTCGTGAGTTCGCAAAAACAGGGTTGAGCTTCAAGCCGGGGATCCGATTGAAATGGCGAAGGTTCCCGGTAACAAGCTTGAGGTTATGACCAATGGCTGTAGCCGCAATCTGAATGTCCGCGTCAGGAAGGATCATACCTGTGTCTTCGAGATGAGCGCGGATGCTGCCGAAAACCTTCGCAATGCCGATGTCATAAGGCAGAACGGTGACGGCGGGCACAACTCTCTGCTCGATATTAGATATGTGCCGTTCGCGGTCATGGGAACGATAGGCACCTTTGTATAATTCACCTATTACAACAGCACTCGTGAATTGGGCCTCGCGAGAAACGTGCATTATCCATTTTGCGTAGGCTTTTGCAGGGCGTGGGCGGAGTAATTCTGAAATTGCATCAGTGTCAAAGAGGAATGCCATAGTCAGTGTTCGGGATCAGGGGTGTTTCGTTGTCCATGCCGAGGGGAAGCGTCAAGTATTGAGGCCAATTCTTCGCTGTTCTCCCAACCGCCTACAATACTGGCGAGCCCACACTCCGGACCCGCTTTCCTCAAGCGTTCAAGCTGTTCGAGATCGTTGGGACTGACAAGAGCGGCGATTGGCTTCCCATGCCTTGTGATAAGAACTGAATTACCTGCTTCAACTGTGCGGATGCATTCTGAGAAGGTGGCCTTGGCCTTGGCTACGGAAATATTGTTTTTCATATTCAGCCTCCATTCTGGACATTATGGTCATTATGACCAGAAAGTCAAGTGTTGAATTGAAAAGTCGCACTACTTCGGCTGGACAGAAATGGGGGGAGGAGAGACAACGGCGTAAAAAACAAGCTTCAAGTTCAGACCTGGAACTGAGTCAGCTTTCATGGATATGCTGAAAGGCGGGTACTGTTACTGCCACATGTTCAGGTCTGTATCACTGACGATATAGTTGTGGGAGCAGCGGATGATATTGCCGGTATCCACATAGCGCAGGGAGACAAAAACTTCCGTATTCGCGAACTGACGTGTTTCTCCCTTGGCATAGGTTCCGACAATAAACCCCTGCACATCATGTTTTTCGC
>PWGL01000022.1 GCA_003554465.1 Candidatus Pacearchaeota archaeon | reverse complement strand
CTTCTGATCTACTCATAAGTAGTTCTTTCGACTATGGTCATTATGGTTTAGGTTTGGGTATGAGTCAAAGCCTGTGTGTATAATAGACCGGCACCGGGCTACGACACCACAGGGGGTCAGTGTACATGCGTGCGACGATTGGTGTAACGAATAAAGCTACCCGAGCACCTTGAGGTTCCTCTCGACTCGTCTGACGATCCGCTCGGTGTCAGTAGTGAGCCGAATCCAGACAGTGTAGTCTCCCGACTCTAGTTCGTATGGGCTACCATTACTGCCGTCCCACGGTCCAACTAAGAGTCTGACTGCCTTGTGGTCTGGGTCTAGTGGGTGATCCACTAACTCTGCCGTTACCCAATCTTCATCTAATGGTTCGCCTCCATTAGATTCATCGATAAACGCGACCTCAGAGGTAACATCGTCAAGATTGGTGGCAGTATCTATTTCCCAATACAGGTACTCTGTCGTTAACTTAGAAATGCCTTGTCCCTCTGCAATTTCTTGTAACACTATTGCTACCTCCGCGTGTTAGAAACCGTCAAGCTGTTCTTGTTGGTATTAGACGCTTCGATGATTCTCTTGTTAGTATTAGTCGGCTCGGCGTCTGTTTTCTCAGCAACTCCAACAAGTGTCTTAATGTTGGCGTTGTCTGGCTCGTAACGTTTTCTTACTGCTGGAGCAGCAACTAATTCAAGTTTGACTGCGTTCTGTGGGTCAATGTCAGACTTGCTAGTAAATTGTTCAAGCCTAACAATGATGTTACGAACTAAACTTGCAGCATATTTGCCTGCTGAAGCAATGTCAGTAACTAGGCCGCCAGCACTAAAGTCGTGTTGCTCAAATTCGACAGTGGTCAATTCACCGGCAGCAGCAATGTCAGTAACTAGGCCACCAGCAGCGAATGCTGCGGCCTCAGTTGAGATAACAGACCCAGCAGCAGTAACATCAACAGCCCGGTCACCAACACCGAACGCAACAGACGGAGTGATCCTGCCTTGCGCCTGAACTTGGACAGCTTGATCCCCAGCGCTGAGTCCGGTTGCGTGCGCCACACTGCCCTGGGCCTGGATCGTTGCAGCGGTGTCACCACGACCAAGGCCAACGTCTAGCGCAAGCGCACCCTCAGCATTGATTGCTGCTGCCACGTCGCCTTGTGCGAAGTCGTGCCGCTCAACGTCAGCAGAAGTGAACTGGCCGGCAGCAGAGACTAGAGCTGCAGTGTTGCCTTGGGCCAGGTCCACTGCTGGAGCGATAGCACCATCAGCATTGATGTCGGTAACGCGGTCCCCTGCCGCCAACGTCACCGATGGTGCCACAACGCCCTGGGTGTCGATCTGAGCTGCAGTGTCTCCCTGGGCAACGTCTACTGCCGGGGTGAGGTCCCCAGCAGCGCCTATTGCCGTTGCGGTGTCTCCTGTGGCTACTGCGACTGATGGAGTGAACTGTCCCCCAGCGCTAATTGCCAGCGCAGTGTCTCCAGCGCTGAAGTCGTGCTCTTCTTGTTCTTCTTCTGCAAGGCTGGCTTCCCACTCAATGACGTCAAACTCTACGGTGTTTCTGTCGTTTGGGGAACCGCCGGTTCTTGACGCACTGCAATGGATTTCAACCTGGGAGGGATCACCGATCTGTCCAGCATCAAAGGTGAGATTGAACCACTCACCATCTGGTGAGTCGACTTCTTCCTCTCCAAGAAGGGTGTCAATGCTGCTGCCGTCTTCATACAGCTCAACAGTTAACTCTGGCTCACGGTTGCTGTTGTCGGTTCTGCGAACACGAATGTTAATCGTCTGAGTACCATCAAGATCGCTGTCAGGAGTCGGAAAGCTGACCCGGATCGCAGTATCCTCACTGCTGTCATCAGCAGCGACCCAATCATTCTCCTGCTCAAGCTGCCCCACAGTCCCTGTGAGGTTATCAATCTCTTCAATTGCTGCGGGGTACAGCACTTGATCAGGCATCGGTGTATTCAGTCTCCGTGATTCCGACTAACTCTCTTTCTGGCACCCACTCTTCTGCGTCTGGATCCCACAGAAGGAAGAAAATGGGAGCACTGCCGCAGGCCAGGTCAGCCCACGGCAGTGCTAGAAAAGGGACTAGTCAGAAACCTCTTCGTAGTCGAAGTAGGTGTCACCAGACCGAAGGGTGGCAGTACCCTCATTCGAGTACTCCTGCGGGCTTTCAAAATCAAAGCCGCCAAAGTCGGTGGCGTTGCCACTGGCACGCCAGCCAGCTACAGTCTCTCCCTCGTTGATGTTGAACTCAAGATCATCCGCCAGTTCGGCACGGGTGCCGCTCTGGGTAAAGGTAGCTGGCAGGGGGCTATCACCAACAGGAAGACCCTCATTATCAACAAGTTCAACTTCTTCGATAGCGCCAGCCACCTGGCTAGCAAGGTACTCTCTGTGTTCTGTCGTAGTCATTTAATCGCTCCTTCTAACAGCTCTACGACCAATAAGCCTAGCGGTGCGACTTTCGTGTCGCCATGCGAACCAGGCTCATTCATCATTAGCAAGGGGTTCGGTCTGTGGGGCACTGCGATCTCGCCGCAGTACCAGCAGTACCCCAACCGCGCACTAACTTCACAAGTATGACAAAAGTATCTCACGTTCATGGTAAACTAGAACCTAGCAGCTTTCGTCAACTGGCTACTACCAGTAAAACGACCCTGCTCGTAACTCGTATATTCCGCATCTGACGCAGAACGCCGTTCGCGGCCCTCCGGTCTTACCACCACAGGGGCATTGACTTCATTCAAGTGCCTTCTTGCACCGAGCACAAAAATGTGCATCAGTGCGTAGCGCATAGCATCAATGGTATGGTCGTCAATCTTCTCGGCTACGCCCTGTGCAGTAGACTCTGAACG
>PWGL01000099.1 GCA_003554465.1 Candidatus Pacearchaeota archaeon | reverse complement strand
TCCCCTTGAACTTGTAAAGTAAGGAGGCTGTTGTATGGCAGTCTATCAAAGAGGGACCAGTAAGATTTATTACATGGACTTCCTCTGGAATGGCAAGCGTATCTTTAAGTCATGCAAAACGAAAAACAAAAAGGAGGCCCTGAAGAAAGAGGACAAAGAGAAAGAAAGGTTGCTGCAATTAGAGGCAGAACCGGAAGAGGTTGAGTCCAAGCCTATGCCTACCCTCAAGGAGGCAGCGCAGCTGGTTTACCATGAGAGGTGGGGACACCAGAACAGGGGATACCAGACCTGGAAGAGGGTTGACGATGTAGCAGAGAGCTACTCAAATCCAACACTGGACCAAGTATCTGCCAACTGGATACGGGGACTGAAGCAGTGGCTGCTCCAGGACCGGAAGGTCTCCACCACTACAGCTAACAGGTACTTGGCCCATGTTAAGACTCTGCTCCGTGTGGCCAGGGATGAGTGGGAGATAGTTGACAGGATTCCCAAGATATCCTTGTACAGGGAGCAGGAGGGCCGCATCCGGGTTGTCTCAGAGGCTGAGTTGAACCGCATGGTGGACCTCCTGCGCTCCCAGCAGGGAGTCCCCAGACGTTGGTACTGGCCCACGGTTGCAGACTTGGTTATCCTGCTGCATGACACTGGTCTCAGGTTGTCGGAAGCTTTGAACCTGAGGCCAGATAACCTGACAGACCCTGGGTATATCAAGCTGTTCCCTAACAATACCAAGGCCAGGATGCCCAGGGTTATACCGCTGACCGACAGGGCACAGGCGGTCATCAATAAGCATGGCACCCAGCCCTTCAAGGGCATTGACAAGTGGAAGGCTGAACGTGCCTTTAACTGGGCTAAAAAGATGATGAAGGTCAAGGACCCTGAGTTCTGCCTTCATGCTCTGAGGCACAGCTTCGCTTCTAACTTGTTGAACCGTGGGGCTGACCTTTATACGGTACAAAAACTGTTGGGTCATACCTCACCTACAACTACTCAAAGGTATGCTCACTTGCAGACTCAGCACTTAAGGAATACTATCAATTTGCTGACGGAACCTGACGGGAAAACTGACGTGGGACAGGAAGGAGTTGAGTCTTTTCAGTAATCCGGAACAAAAATAAGGAGAATAAAACTAACAGGTTATCAACTCGCATCATTTTTAAGTGCGACTCTTAATCCGGAGGTTCAAGGTTCGATTCCTTGGTGGCCCACCACTCAACGATGCGGGTTGATAACATAAGGTCCCGTCACTGACAAGCAAAACTGACGGGAATACTGACGGGAGTCCTGACGAGGGGACTCAAGGGGCCATTGGTTTTATTCTCAAAACCGGTGGCCCTTTTTTGTGCCTGAATGAAATTAATTGTAGTTATGAATTATTTGGAAAACTGACGGGAAAACTGACGGGAAAACTGACGGGACATATGTGTCATTTTGAAACTATAAACAATTTTAACTACAGATATTGACAATAAATCAAATCGTGATAGAAAGTTAGCCGTTTTTTTAAAATTAGAAGCAATTCTAAACCACAGAAGGAGGTGATTCAGCGCAACGGATATGAAAAAGAGCAGCGAACTGGCTCAACCATGTGTATTAAACCAGAATTTAAGCTAAAACTGACGGGAGAGAGGTTGCACTATAGGGCAAGGGGGAAACTTTCCCTATAAGATTACTATAAGAAACCTATAAGATATTCTTTAGGAGGACATTATGGATACCACTGACTTAATCCAAAAGCAGATTGATTTAGAGAACCATAGTCTACAGGAGATTAAGGACAAATACTATAAGAAACAGTTAGAGGGACAACCCCTATCCCCTGAATTTACTCTACTTAAGAAGGCTATAGAACCTTTTGAGATATCCGTTAAGAAATTCCTAACGGCAGCGAAGAAAGGTTCAGCTAATCACATCAGGCCTGAGTTGTCTCGCATGGAAAGCTGGGACATCGCTTACATTGCCTTAAGTACCCTCATCTACTCTAAGCTGCATGAAGGCCACCCGGTTCAGAGGGTGGCCGAGCAGATAGGCAAGACCCTGGAGGACCACCTGAATTACCTGAAGACAGTGAGCGAGACACCCAGGTACATGGCAGTGGTTGAAAACAGCATTAAATCCTCCCATCCCACTTACAGGCGGAGTGTCCTGCTCCACGTCCAGAACAGGATGAATGTCAGCAGGATTCGCTGGAAGAAGAAGTTCAAGGTGGATGTCGGGCTGAAACTCATAAGTCTGCTGATTGAAAGCACAGGGTTGTTCTATCTGGGTCAGGGACAGTGGTATAAGAAGGGCACAGTCAAAGCCTTGTTCTATCATCCTGAAACTGAGAAGTGGCTGAACAAGGCCCATGAGAAAGCCAGTACCATACCCCCGTTTCATATTCCCATGATTGTCCCGCCTAAGGACTGGACCAGCAGGCATGACGGTGGATACTACACCAAGCCGATGCCTTTGATTGCAGGCAGTATTGTCTCCCAGGTGTCTGAGATTAACGACAATACGTATATACCTCAGCTGGTCCTGGACACCGTCAACACCATGCAACGGACACCCTGGAGGATAAACACCAGGGTCCTGGACGTGGCCAAGGAGTTGATTGAGAGGGAATACAGACTGGGTGTCTTAGACAGTATCGAGGACATCATATGGCCGCCGAAACCTGTTCCTGAAGACGAGATGGACCAATGGAAAAAGGACAACCCGGAAGAGTTTAAGCATTGGAAAAAGAGGATGACTGCTGCTTACCACGAGGTGCAGAGTAGAAAAAGTAAGGCACTGCAACAGTGGACTACTATTTCAGTGGCCAATAAGTTCAAGGACTATGAGAACATCTACTTCCCTTGGAACATGGACTTCCGGGGCCGGATGTACACTG
>PWGL01000136.1 GCA_003554465.1 Candidatus Pacearchaeota archaeon | reverse complement strand
CCGCCTCGCGCATGCAAATCCCGAATCAGCAACCCGGCATCCATCACATTTTTCAGGCTGGGATAATTAAAGGGCGATACCGTGCAAAGCACGAGGGCATATCCTTCCTGCTTGATTCTTTCCATGGTCGGTTCCAGCATCACCGCCTGGAGCCGGTTTCCCCGGTACTGCGGAAGCACCATGGACGACTCCAGTACCGCCACCCGATGCAATTCGTTCTGGGGCAAACCCAGTTCATATCCAAGGTTGGCCGGTGAATCTCCCGGAAAGCTGACGCTTCGACCAGCGATCAGCTGATCCTCCACAAAAATTCCGATCATCAACCCCTTCCCCTCCACCAGCACCATTTCTTCATAAAATTCCCTCGGGTCGGGAACAAAGGTCTGCTGATCTTTCAGGGATTGATAGACCCGGTTTTGCAAAGTCAATACGTCTTCCAGGTATGAGCGATCCAGAAACCCCATTCGGTACCGTCTTTTCACCGGTCCCGGGCCGGTCTTTTCCACTACGGTTCCTGTGGCAATCAACTGCATGGGCGTCCTCCTGTCCTGACAAAGCCTTTCGGGTTCATCCTGATGCCGGGTGGTTCCTTTCCATCACCTGGTTTGCAGCCTCCGTGATCTTGATTAACGCTTCAAACCGCAGTCGTTGATTCAATTGATACGCAATTTTGTCCCCTTCCTCGGCATCTGACAAAAAATATTTGGGCGGAAGCTGGTTGAGTACCATGGCCACAATATCCTCTTCACACCGGGGACATTCACAAATGGTCTCCTTCATCCGGTATTCTTTCAACACGTCCCTGACCAGTGCTTCTGTATGATTTTCCAGCACGCGGTCTCCCCCTTTCAAAAGACATCATGGTCATTTGATCTGATGGATTCACCAAAGTTTACAATCAAGGCAAGTCTTCCTGTTGTGCCGGAGGGTCCTCCTCCTGTTCCACGGAGGAAACCATGCTGTAGCGGTAAAACGCAATGACAATGCATGCCAACAGGATCGTCAGCACAATCCCGATTCCCATCTGCACCAAAATTATCCGCCTTTCCTTTTCATTTTCCATCAGTCGGTTTCATTATACCGCTGTGAAAGCAAGAATGCCAGTGGGAAAAAAAGACCGGCTTCGGAGAAGCCGGTCTTTATATGAAGATGATCCAGTGCCGTTTTGGACATTCATTGGATTATAGCCTGAAAGGAACCACCAGATCCGGGTTCAGGACACGGAAAGTAAAGGAAGCAGCCACAAAAAGCTTCACTTCTTTGGAGTCATGGGCTTCATACCCAATGGAATAATCGCCGCCAATCATCAATTCCAGATCCTCATGGTCGTAGGGCATCAACACTGCATCCTTCACCACGCTGCTGAAAATCACATCGCCGCCGATCATTTTTCGAATCTGTTTGATCAACGGATAGCCCTGCATCTGGGAATTGACCATTTCCCAGGCTTTCTCACCCACCACCAGGGTAAAGGGCGCCTCCACATATGCGGCCTGCATTCGAATCATCGCCTGGGACATGGCCGCCAGAATTGTGTGACTGTCCTTGCCAAAATCCATCGACTGGTCTTTGCCAGAGGGAATCAACCCTTCAATGCCACCTTCGGGAAATCCGTTGTATACCGCTTCTTCCTCAAACAGTGCCATTTGTTTCATCGCATCTTCCAGACTGTCCAACTGAATATTCCGGGCACCCCGAAGCACATTGTCCATTTCCCACCGATTCAGCGTGAAAGAATTTCGTGTCTCCACCAGGGGCTTCACCTGATAAGCACCTGCCTTGACTGGCAGTTTCCCGGACTGATCCAGTAACGTCAGACGTCCTTCAGGAATGGACGTATAATTCCAGCCTTTGGGCCCTTCCACCCGAACCACCCGGCGGGCAGACAGATGTGTTTTCAGGACATCCACCGCCTGTTGATCAATCTCGTCCCAGGCTTCCTTCGCCAGGGGCGCAAGTTCCCGTTTTAATATATCCATGGGTGTTTCCTCCTTCCACCATTTCCACTGTTCATTGCTCCTATTTCAAATCACCAATGTTCAGGCTTCCGTGACCAGAGCCGGCGTTTGCTGCATTGCCATCCGACCCTTCTTCCAGGGTGGTCACATCTCCCTCCGTGAACAGATAAGTACGCAGTTCTTCATCCCACCCATCCATATTTCTGCGCAACCATTCCAGTGTCATACAGGCATGTTCGATTTCCTCATCACGGTTATGGGCCATGATCCGGGCCAGGTCCGGGTCCTCGGAAGCCACCACCCGTTGGTTGTACCAATCCACCGCTTCAATTTCTTCTTTTAGGCTGTTCAAAGCCCGTGTGATGTTCCTGGCTTTTTCATCCAGCAAATCCATGGGCTCATGATAATTTGACATGCAGTTCCCTCCATTCTTTGATGTGATCAGATCCGACGTCGTTGATCATACCCATCAGGAACAAAGATAAACGCTTTTTTCCCGGTTGAATCAACAGAGGTGTTTAATTTTCATTGTTTTGGTTATGTATGGGATACGGAAAATATGATGCAAATACAAAACGAATAAGGAGGCGTTGATTCATGAAATCCCTTGGTCAATTCTTGCAAAGCGGAGATTGGAAAGGCGAAAAACATGTCCCTGTCATTCATGCACCGGAGTCACTTAAAGCCGGTGAACCTTTTGAACTGAAAGTATCCATCGGGGACGCCATCGGTCATCCCAACACCCTGGAACACCATATCGTCTGGTTTAAAGTGTTCTTCCACGGAGATGGCGACAAATTTCCCGTCGAACTGGCCACTTTCCATTTTTCAGCCCATGGAGAAGGCGAATTGTTCACGGAGCCCACAGCCTTGGCTCTGGTCAAACTCAGCAAATCCGGGACGATTTATGCCCAGAGTTACTGCAACATT
>PWGL01000094.1 GCA_003554465.1 Candidatus Pacearchaeota archaeon | reverse complement strand
TTCAAAACACCTCGCTTTAAATTTATTCTAAACCAACAACCTGCCTCAAAATCCTAATAGCTTTCTCAACGGAAGGTTCTTCTTCCTCTGGAAGCTCAATGGTGATATGGTCGCCATGCCCGAGTACTTCAGCTTCAGCCAAATCTTCTAATATTACTGCTGGGATATGAGTTACATTATCAATCAAATAACCATCTTACAATATCTTTTGTAGTTTTCATCTCCTCACCTCCTTATCCTCCATTTTGAATATAACTTATTACTACTCCGACAATAAGCCCAACGGTAGTGGTGCTTAACGCCGCAACAACAATAGTCACAGCCCACGAGGGTTTGTTGTCGGTGCGTAATTCCCCTAAAAGCTCGGCAAACTTATCGTCCAACTTCTTGTCCAACCTCTCTAACTTGTGATTTTGGGATTCCTCCCACTTTTCCAGATGCGTTATTCGGCGTTGATTATCTACCCCCATTGGACAACTTCCTGTATAATTTCTTCCATAACCTCCTTGAACACCATCGCCAGTCTTTTTAAACTGTTCCATAGCAACCCCCCTAACCCGACAATTTCTTGATATATTCTCTCAACCGTGGCTTCCCTACATTCCCGCCAGAATCCACCGTAAACTCTGTAGTAAATCCACCTTTACCAAAATTATGTTGAACATCAGTTATTTGACCCAAATATTCGACTCCATATCCTCCGTAAAACTGGACATAATCCCTCGGCTCCAAGTGTGGGCGAATTGGGCCTGTAAACGATTCAATCCTTCCCACATCGGCAAGGGAATCCGCCGCCCTTTCTGCGAGGTCGTCCAATTCGTCTTGTTCAGTCCCTTCTATGACCTCAATAAACTTTGTTTTTCTTTGGGGTATAATCCAGCCAACGAAATGGTCAACGTCAGCATAAGCAACCCTGTCAAAAGGATTGTTACTCTCATCATCTTCGGGACAATGAACACAAACTTGAGAATAAACCTCTTCATCATCCATAGTAACCTGTCGCGAGAACACATCTTGACTGCGGTAAAAGATATAATTCCCAACAGGCGGGAAATAGTCTTGGTCGTCTTGATGAGCCCAAACAACCGTTCCGTCAGCCAACTCCTTTATAATCCATTCGTTGTAGTTTTCTTCAAAGCCTAGAATATTGTCAGGGTCAGTCAGTTTTTCAACCGCCTCCTTGCCCGTAACATCAGGGCCGGGGGTCGGCGCATTATAACCACATAATCCTTGGGGTTCGGCAATATTAAAACTCGAAACTCCAAAATATATCAACACACTTCGCAACTTGTCCCGAATGGTCGAATCACGCCAAACTTCGCCCTCTGTAAACTGGCATATATGCTGGTCTTTCAGGAAATGCCCGATTGTGTTCCTCGCGTCCACGCTGACAGTTTCTCCAACGGAGTCCACTTGAACGCGGTCAGCATAAAACACGCCCATAGGCATTGTTTCGTTGCCCACTCGGAACTTCAACTCAATCTTAGTTCCAGGCGACAAGATGCCTCCTTCTGGCGCTGCGAATAGGAAACCGGGGTTGTCCAGCGTCAAGGATAAGCTGGCAACGGGGTCGTCTTTGGGCACGTCCATGCTTCCGCTGTCCAGATACCCACCCGCGTCTTGGAACAATGTCCGAGCCAGTATTCTGTGCTTATTTTCAAACTCCCACGCCATAAAGAACGTTTCACCAGGATAGTAATAATGGCTGAGGTGCTTTATATCGGTGTCGAAGGTCATGTCAAAATCATCAGAGAAGTCCATTTCATAGAACATCCCTGAAGGCGTTTCGTCATAAGCTGCGTGGAGATGCCCGCTATCGTCCCTGAAGAATAGCTGGCACATATTCTCTGGCGTGTGTATCGCGGCGGGATATCGCCCCGCCCTTAATTGCTGGTCAAATTCAAAACCAAGTTCCATTTATATCACACCTTTATTCGGGGTTCGGGTTGAGGTGAAATTCAAATTCTACATCCAATACGTGCTGGTCATCTTTGGGTATATATTCAACGCTGTAATCCATAGTTATCGCCTCACCATCAGGGACTGTGGCGGTGACCTGCCCCGCGCTATAATTAATGGTGTAATCTGTGTCTTTGGTTTTCTCCTCCCCGCCCCAATATACGGTTTCCGAGTCCTCTACAATTTCATCCCAGTTCGCTGAATAGGTTTCTTCACTTCCCGTTCCCATTCCGAGTTCCTCAGCTTCAAAGTCCTTCCCCGTCCAATTCGCGAAGGGCAGAACGCCGCGAAAAACGGGATGATCATCGTAACACCAAAAGAAACCGAGCTCCTTGACAGTTCCGTTCGCATCAGCGGTTTGGAACCTTAAGGGAAAAACAACTTTACGTTCTTCCATATTTATATTCTCTAACATATCCTGCACTCTAATCCCCGATGTCCCCAATTGATTACCAACTATAGCACCGTCGTTTTCAACATCTATGGCTTGGTCTGAATCCCCCGCCACCAAAGTCCATTCTTGATAAGAGCGGAGAACCAACTCATCGGAAAAAAGCTGGTTAATCGCGTTCCCATCGGCCCCGTCAACGAAGGCAAAATCGCCTGATATATCGTGTTCTAATTGTAAATAAACGTAAACAGTAATAGTAACCTCCATAAGCTCTGTCTTTTCTATGGTTATAGGGTTGCCTTCCGCGTCCTCAATCAAGGCGCGGGTATGCAAATCACTTCCTCCTGACAGCCCCACTTCTCGGAAGTTCTTACCAACGTATTCCTCGGGAAAAATAACAATCCGCCTCGCGTGGGTTGCCGTTGTAGTATCCAAATCCCAGTCAGTTGAATAGGTTTCTGCCTCTCGATTAAAGATTTCATCATTAAGTGAGGTATCCTCCTTATCAGGAACAGCGTCGCCTTCCCCAACGTGAATATAA
>PWGL01000115.1 GCA_003554465.1 Candidatus Pacearchaeota archaeon | reverse complement strand
TTATGCCTGTTTCTTAAAGAGAAACTCAGATTTTATCAACGACCAGGGTAAGATTGGGATGATTCATCCTCTAACCTTTATGTATATTTCAAGTTACGAAGATATGAGAGAGTTTATCTTAGATGAGTTTCATATTAATGTGTTTGTTGATTTTGGGTTAGAGAGAAATACTTTTTTAGGTGTAATGGTAGATCCTGCTTTTTATGTTTTAGAAAAAAATAATTCTGATAAAGAATGTTTATTTATTTCTGTTAACCGATATACCAGAACTAAAAAGGAAAAATTTAAAAAGAATTATGTTCAAAGAGCATTAAATAGATTTTCTAAGTCATGTCAAGGATGATTTTTATTAGATCTTTGAAAAATAAGGTGCGCTCCATATACCCCGGTGGGTATATTATTAGACATACTACTCCTTAAGTTTCCCAGCAAGATTTTCCAGCAGCTTCATTGTGTTCCCCTTTTAAATGTGTTGGCCTTGATTTTATTTACAAGAGCTGATATCATTTTGAGTAGAGGGTGAGCTGTTGGGAACTTTGAGGAGCCTTTGGCTGCCTCTTGCTAAGTTCCTGACTGCTCGCTCTCTTTTAGTTGCTGTTTCTTAGCCTTTTTCTCACCTCCTTTGGTACCTGCCACCTGTTCTGGGCTAAAATCCTGGCTTTTTTCTTGCTGATTTTATTTCCTTCAGTATCTCGGAAGTCATACCTTCTTCCTTCCCGCAATACGGCTCTTATCCTATTTGAGAGCCTGGTTGCACAGGCACAGACTGCCTTGGTGTGGCAGTTACCCTTTTTGACCATTTCACGGTAGTATACTTTGGCTATCTGGGGGTCGTATTGTCGTGCAACATCTGCAGCCAGGTAAAGCATGTGTTTCAGCTGGTTGGGGCCCGCCTTGGTGCACTTTACCCCTTTGCGGTCCTTAAAACCGGAGCTGTCCTTACCGGGAACCAGGCCTATCCATCCCCTTTGGGCCTTTTCATTGGGAAAGCGGTTGGCATCACCGATGAGAGCATAGACAAGTGGAGCAGCAATTTCCCCCAGACCAGGAATGGAAGTCAGGAGTTTGTCCGGGGAGGTTTTCTGGTAGGTTTTCTTGATCTTTATTTTCAGTTCTCTTATCTCCTGAGCCAGGTTCTCTAACAGGCGCAGGTAGCGGTTAACTTCCTCGTTAATAGCAGTAAAATCGAGGGTATCCTTCTTTCGATAAATCTCTATTGCTTCAATGCAGATCCGGTGGATTTTTGCTGCTAATTTCTTAGCTTTATTTTCGTCTTTCATTCTCCTTGAGAGCCATTTTTGAAGTCGTTTTTGGCCTAGATTTTTGATGTTGTGAGGGTTGGTGTAGTTTTTGAGAAATTCTCGTTTAACTTTAGGTTTGAGTTTTTTTATAGCTTTAGAAAGTCCTGGAACTGCGAAGCGAAGGATATCGGTGATTCTCTGCTTATAGCGGGTGGCCTCAGCCACCAGCTTCTCCCTCTGTTTTAGCAACCTTTTGAGTGTGTTGACATCCTTCTTTCGGATATAGACCTCATAGAGGGAGTCCCCATCTACAAGGGGCATTTTAGCCAGAGTGAGGGCATCGGTATGGTCACTCTTGGTGTGTTTGCTGAAGTATTGCCGTAAATCATGGGATTTCTGTGTTTTAGGACGATAGACCTTACAGCCCTGTGCCATCAGATACTGGCACACTGGATACCATGCCATGCCAGTTGGTTCGGTGATTACCCTTATTTCGGCCCCGTTTTCAGCATGCTTGGAGACAGTTTCATAGAACATACGCAGGTCCTGCAGAGTGGTCTTGAATCTGAACTCCTCTTTGACAGTCTTGTCTTTTTCATCCAGGATAACAGCATGATGAGATGATTTTACACCCAGGTCAACACCTACATTAAGAGCTCCCATAAGGTATCTCCTTTCCGTAAGTATTAGGAACAGGCTGGGAATAGTACCCATACAGAGGTCCGCCATACTTGTCCTTAATAAGGGGCTTCATCTCTGTCAAAGATGAACCGCCAATTTTCTAAATCGGGGCTAACTCCCCCGTATAGGTGGGTTGCCATTCTATTCAAAGTGGCAGTCTAAGAAGACTCCACAGTTACACTTTATAGGAACCCCAAACCTATTCCAGGGAAAGAATATCACCTATTGGATAGGTTGTCAAAAATATGAATGCTATTGTCAAAGAGCTAAAGAGATTATCAGCTAAGTATTTTGAGGGAATGGTTGTGGATATGCCGCTTCTGGGGATAGCGGGGACAACTAAAAACCAAGTTGCCCCCTCTACCCCCATCCGCTTGGATAACCAAAAACCAGGTTATCCACATAACCACAACCACGGCTACTATTCTTCAACTAATATATATTCACTATTTTATACTTACAACCTGATTTTATTATACAAGTTATACACTTTGTATTGGCGATAAACACAATTATTCAGTAGAACAAAACAAACTCAAAATCATTGACGGCTATCCCTTTATCTACTGGATTTCTGATAGTTTTAGGGAGAAGTTTGCTGAAGAACAACTGGGGGATATATTGGATGTTAAACAAGGAGTTGCAACAAGTAATAATTTGCGTTTTCTAAGATTTTGGTGGGAAGTTGATGAAGATGATATATCGAAGGATTATAAGCAGGACAAAAGGAAATGGGTTCCATATCAGAAGGGTGGAGAATATAAAAAATGGTATGGTAATAACTGGTTGGTTGTTAATTGGGAGAATGAGGGTCAAGAATTAAAAACATTTGATAGAGCAGTTTTGCGAAATCAAGAGTATTACTTTAAAAAAGGGATAACTTTTGGAAAAACTAGCACTAAAAATGCATCATTTCGTTTATTAAATAAAGGCAATATATCTGGAAGCCAATCTCCAGCAATTTTTACAAACAAAAAT
>PWGL01000149.1 GCA_003554465.1 Candidatus Pacearchaeota archaeon | reverse complement strand
GCTATTGAACATGGCTGTCAAAGTGAAGAGGATGTTGTTGCCGTTACCCTTGAATTAACCCCGACAATGGTTGAACTTACCGTTGAGGACCCGGGTTCCGGTTTTGCCTGGGAAGAGGCAGTCCTGGAAGAAATGCCAGTATTTGCTGAAAAAGGCAGGGGTTTAGCTATGGTCTATCAGACAGCAGATGAGTTAGAGTTTAATGAGCAGGGTAACATAGTCAGCTGTTGTTTTTTCAGCGATTGATGCTTTTTAAAAACATTTTACTGTTTATCTGGGAAGAAAACTAAAAAGAAAAAATGACAAACCCAGTAAACAAAGGAGACTGAAGACTTATAATGACGACAGATAAAGGAGATAAACTGATTTTAACTTTTCGAGGAGTAAGAGGCTCCTATCCAGTTCCTGGAAAAAAAACCAGGGAATATGGAGGCAATACTCCTTGTCTGCAATTTGCGGCAGGCAATAAAAATATTATCTTAGATGCAGGTACTGGTATCTGTCAATTGGGTAGAGAATTGCAATCTAAGGATATTGATATATTTATTACTCACCTTCACTGGGACCATATAATGGGTTTCCCTTATTTTGCACCTATTTATGATGAAAGCTGTCACATCAATGTTTTTGCTCCTGAAGGGGCAGTTGCCAGTTTTAAATTACTGATGAATAAACCCTTTTTTCCTCTGAAATTAGCAGAAATTAAAGCTGAAGTTAACTTTGAAGAAATAGCAGCAAGTGAAATCAAAGAAATAACTGAAAAAAATAATTTTACTGTAAAAACTTTCTCTGGTTTTCATACAGGGAAAAATCTTATATATAAAATTTGTTGGCAGGATAAATCCTGTGTTTATTTAGGGGATTATGAACATCAAGATGAAAATCTAGAGGACCATGAATTTTTGCAATTTTTGAACGGAACTGATTTATTGATTTATGATGCCCATTTTATAGATGATGAATATAATGGTTTATCAGGTTCTCCTGCTAAAAAAGGTTGGGGTCACTCCACCTGGGAGGAAGGGATAAAACTTGCCTGCAGAGTTGAGGCAAAATCTCTGGCTTTTTTCCATCATGCACCTGAAAGAACTGATAAAGAATTAAAAGAGCTTGAAAGTTGGGCTAAAGGAGAGCTGGCAACTTCCTTTGCTGCTAAAGAAGGTTTGTGTTTTAAATTTTAACTTCACGAATACTGTTCTAAAATATTTATGTCCGGAGATGATCCAAAGCTATACCAGGGAAGGATATTGAGTTATAATACAGAATATATAAATATAGGTAATTTTTTGCCAATACTTTACCCGGTTTTCATCATCAAGAGCAAGTTTTCTAGTAAGCAGTTCATGAGGGGGATATTGATGAAAAGAAATAGCCTAATTTTGCTGATGATTATAGTGTTATTTATTGTAGCCAGTTCATGTGACTTTAATAATAAAAATGGAGAGGATTTCTCCAATGATGAAAAAGGAGAAATCCAATTTAATTTAAGCAGAACAGCAGTGGAATCACTAAACTATGAAGAGGATAATAGTGAAAGAGCAGAAGAAGGCTATTTAGGTAGAGATGTATCAAAGGTTATTAAAGCAGATAACCTAGAAGGTTATCGTGTAATTGTAGAGGGAGATGATTTTGTTTATCGTGAAAATCATTTGTTTTCAGAAGGAGAAGAAAATTTAAATATAGATCTAGTTGTTCCGGAAGGTGATGATTATCGGGTTGCTTTATTAGCCTTAGGGCCAAAAGAAGATGATGGGTATTTATTAACTGGAGGTGGCGAAAAAGATCAGGTAACTGTTAGAGGAGGAGAACGGAAAACTCTTCGGATCCCTATGCGAACATTTAGGTTTTTTGCTAGCCGGGATCTCTCCACAGACGGTCCTCAGAACGAAGATATTTCTATAGAATTTATAATTACTGGCCCTTTATTATCTGAAATAGTCGATAAAGATAAAGGGTTAATAGTTGAATATGATCAGGATACTACTAGTGACCTGGAGATAGATTTTAAGCAAAAGAATGAAGATGAATCTGATGCAGTTGTAGCTTATGATGAAATTAGTTATGATTTAATTGACGAAGAACAGGATGCCGTTGACATAAAAATGAATTTAAGTATCGCCGATCAGCTTCCAGCTGGTGATGATTACCGCTTTGCTTTTCCCGGATTATCAGGGGAAGAAGAGGAGGCTTTTATTTTATTAGAAGACCCTTCTGGCTTCTTAGTTGAAGCCCAATCTGAAGTTATTTCAGAGGAAAGCTTTACTTTGTTTATAAGTGAAGCCAAAAATATTGCCGGGGAAATCATTGAAGGGGATAAACATGTGCAAATTGACAGTGAATTAGAAGGTGAGATTTTTGCCGAGGAAGTAAATTTTTCTCAGGGAGAAGCGGAAATTACATTAGGTTTGGAGAAACCAGGTATACATAAACTGTTAATTGAAATAGAAGAGGTACATTCAGCAGAGTTACATGAGGTGGATGTTTTAGCAGGCAATTATTCTATTTTATTTGAAGTGCAAGATGCTGAAGGAGAGCCAATTGAGGGAACTACTATTTACATAGATAAATATGGAGCTGGCTCCAGGCGAACAAATGAAGATGGCGAGGCAGTATTTCTTAATTTGATTGCAGCTGATTATCCCTATATTGTTTACCTTGAAGACCAGCATGTTAAAAAAGGTGAAGTTACTATTGAGGAAGATGATGATAGAGTTAAAGAAATAATCATCCTAGATGAAGTCAAAGGTCCACAAGCAATTTTTATAGTGGAAGACGATGATGGAGAACCAATTGAAGATGCTGAGATAACTTTAACAGGAGAAGAAATAGACGATATAGCGGAGCAAACAGATGCTGATGGGGAGGCGACTTTTACTGGCCTGGAGGCAGGAGAGTATGAATATACAGTAACAAAAGATGATTATGAAGAT
>PWGL01000029.1 GCA_003554465.1 Candidatus Pacearchaeota archaeon | reverse complement strand
TCTACATACCATCTGAAGTTTAACGCTCCCAAAGTCCGAAACGTTTGTGACCAATGTGGTGGCGAGCTGTATCAAAGAGAAGATGATAGTGTAGAAACGGTAAAACAGCGCATTAATGTATTCCGAGAACAGACGGCGCCTTTAATAGATTTTTATCAAGACAAAGAGTTATTATACTCTGTAGACGGTAATAAAGACATTGAACAAGTTTTTAGTCGAGTCAAAGAGATACTTGATAATAAACAAGGCAATTAAAGGAGTCACCAATGAGTCGTTTTGAACTTGGGCAAGTGGTTAGCTTAAAAAAAGGACATCCTTGCGGTGAAAACCGGTGGAAAATAATTCGTATGGGGATGGATGTCAGGTTAAAGTGTTCTAAGTGCGGCCGTAGTATCCTTTTGCCCAGGTCTCGTTTTGAAAAAAGAGTAAAAGAAATACTTGAGCTACCGGAACAAGAAAATCCGGAAAAAGAGTAAACAAAGTTATGAGCTTAGAGGAGGACATTCTGGATTGTCATTAAGTTGTGGTATCGTAGGGGCTCCTAATGCAGGCAAATCTACCCTTTTTAAAGTTTTAACTTCCATCCCCGTAGAAATAGCGTCGTATCCGTTTTCCACTGTTAAACCTAATACCGGGCTGGTTCCTTTAGAAGATGAACGATTGGTGGCGTTGGCTAAGGTGATGGGATCTAACAAAACCACCTTTGCCAGCTTTAAAGTGGTTGATGTGGCAGGCCTAATAAAAGGTGCCAGCAAAGGAGAAGGGCTCGGCAACCAATTTCTATCGCAAATTAGAGAAATGGAAGTTCTGTTACATGTCATAGGCGAATTCAGCTTAAATAGTGAAGAGAGCGAGTTGACTTCTCAGGTTATTGATCTTGCCCGTGAAGTTAACCTGGAATTAATGCTTGCAGATTTGGAAGCTGTTGAGAAAAGGATATCTAAAATTGAAAAAGTAGCTCGACTGGGAGACAAGGAATCCAAAGCCGAAATAGATCTTCTTGAAAGAATAAAACAACACCTTAATGGAGAAAATCCAGCGAGAACCTTTATCAGAAACTCTGCAGAAGACAAGATTTTAAAAGAGATTAACCTTTTAACCGATAAAAAGGTTCTTTATGTATTAAATCGCGACGAGGAGAACATAAATCAAGGAGTGCCCTACCAAATCAAGGAGTTTGTAGAGAGACAAAATGCTTCACTGGTAACAGTAAGCTGTAGACTTGAGCTGGAAATAAGGGAGCTTGATGATAATGAACGAGAAGTATTTAAAAAAGAGTTCGATCTTTACCGGGATCTAGTTAAGGAAATTACCGATACATGTTACCATTTATTAGGGCTAATCACTTTTTTTACGGTTAAAGGACAGGAAGCAAGAGCTTGGCTGGTATCTAAAGGAACCACTGCATGGGAAGCCGCAGGTAAAATTCATAGTGACATGCAAAAAGGGTTTCGCTCGGTAGAAGTAATAAACTGGAATGATATGGTACAAGCAAATACCCTGGCAAAAGCCAGAGAGGAAGGCACTGCTCGCATAGAAGGAAAAGATTATGCAGTACAAGAAGGGGATGTCTTGTTTGTAAAGTTTTCCAGCTAGTTTCTATAATTAGTCAGGTCTTTGTTATTAAAAACAGTTGACATGCCCTCTTCTCGTGGATATAATTATTATCAATAATTTCAGTTTATTTTATTTAAGAAGCTGAGATGAGGGGGAGTAAGTAGGCTTTTTTTTCAGAGAGCCGGTGGCAGCTGAAAACCGGTAAAAGGGCTTACTGAAAGTCACCTCGGAGCTTTTTCGGTGAAATAGCAGTAATCGGAAACGGTTTGCTCCGTTATCGGCAGGGAACTCCTTAAGAGGCCGTCTAGAGGCGGCAAGAAGGGTGGTACCGCGGAGGTTCACCTCCGCCCCTTTGGGCGGGGGTTTTTTGTGTTATGATATTTTGTTTATGCCTTGGATGATGCTTAAGAAAAAAAATAGCGAGTGAGGGAAGTTCTATGGAAATGCGTAGTAGTAAAGTAAGAAATGGTATTGAACGGGCGCCCCACCGGTCCCTTTTTTGGGCTATGGGCTATCACCCAGAAGAAATGAAAAGGCCTTTGGTGGGTGTGGTTAACTCTTTCAACGAAATAGTTCCCGGACATATTCATCTTAATCGTATTACAGAAGCAGTTAAAGACGGGATTAGAATGGCAGGAGGTACTCCAGTAGAGTTTCCCACGATAGGAATATGTGACGGGATAGCCATGAACCATCGGGGGATGCACTATTCTCTGGCCAGTCGAGAATTGATTGCCGATAGCGTAGAGGCTATGACAGAAGCTCATTGGTTTGATGCGCTGGTTATGGTAACCAACTGTGACAAAATAACCCCTGGGATGTTAATGGCTGCCTTGAGACTAAATTTACCTGCAGTTATGGTAAGTGGCGGGCCCATGATGGCTGGAGAATGGAATAATTCCAAAATAGATTTAAAAAATACTTTTGAGGCGGTTAGTGCAGCTAAAGCTGGAAATATCACCGAAGAACAACTGGAAGAAATGACTTTTGAAGCCTGTCCCGGCTGTGGTTCATGTGCAGGGATGTTTACTGCTAATACCATGAATTGTATAGCTGAAGCTTTAGGGTTAGCGTTGCCGGGTAACGGCACTATCCCTGCCGTAAAAGCATCTCGCATAAGGGTAGCCAAGGAAGCAGGGATGCAAGTAATGTCGCTTTGGAACCAGCAATTATTGCCTCGGGAAATTGCCAATGCTGAGGCCTTTAAGAACGCACTGGCAGTGGATATGGCACTGGGAGGCTCAACCAACACGGTATTGCATCTTTCTGCCATGGCCAAAGAGACGGGTTTAGATTTAAATTTGCACGACATAAACTCCCTCAGCGAAAAAACACCTCAATTGTGTTCACTGAGTCCGGGAGGAGAAGACCGGATTGAAGACTTGGACAGAAG
>PWGL01000130.1 GCA_003554465.1 Candidatus Pacearchaeota archaeon | reverse complement strand
TAGTGAGTCGCTGATTGATGAGGTTGAAGCGAACCGTGGGTCATGCCAGGGTATGCCTGGGGTGCCGGAGGATATGCAGAGGGTATTCGTCACCGCACATGACATCGACCCTGCAGACCATGTGCGTATGCAGGCCAGTTTCCAGAAGTATACAGAGATGTCAATTAGTAAAACAATCAACATGCCACACGATGCTAGCCTGGAAGAGGTGTATGATGTCCTGTTCTATGCACACGAGCAGGATTGCAAGGGTATCACCGTGTATAGGGATGGTTCCCGGGGGGGGCAGATACTAACAACCAAGCACACCCCAACGGAGAGGCCTCATATTCTGTATGGCAAGACCCAGAAGTTTGAGACCAACTGTGGTTCCCTATACGTGACGATGAATAACGATGAGGCAGGTGACCCTCACGAGGTATTCGCTAACCACGCTATTCGCAGTGGGTGTGTGACTTCACTGTTAAATGCACTTGCCAGTGTCACCAGTGTTTCACTTCGTGCTGGGGTGGATCCGCAGGTGTTGGCAAAACCCTTGAGCCGCCAGGAGTGCGGTCAATGTAATGGTATCAGTAGTTGTGCAGATGCTATAGGCCAGACTCTGGTCGAGAAACCATCATCCTGCACCATAGGAGGTGAGTGCCAGACTTGCGGTTAAATGATGCTCTCTTGAATGAGGCGAACTATTCGGACACGAAGGCACTCAAGAAGATGCTGACGTTGTATAGCCGACACGAAAGGGATGCCTATCGTGGTGACTCTGTGGCCCATGTGATCTGGATAGACCTGAAGACTGCCATAAACTCCGGGGTGCTCACACCGAAGCAGAGGGAGGTTGTCAAGCTAAGGTGTATTGGTGGTCTGCAGACTGACAAAATAGGTGAGATGCTGGGAATTAAGCGGCAGTCGGTGCAAGACCGATTGGAAGGGGCAGTCAAGAACCTACAGAAAATTTTACTTTCGGGTGATTTATATGCGAAATAATACCTGCCCTTTACCCTGTTCGGTGGTTTGGAAGTATAGAGGGGGTGTTCTCCTTGGATGATGCTATGCGTTGGTTGCTAGCAAATGACCCTCTCTATACTGAGCGGAATGAGTTGGACTATCCATACCTGACTGCCCGTCAGATTTCTAGAAGAAGAGAGAAGGAAATACCTGAATCCTGCCTGAGAATGAAGAAGATGATGAACCGATACAACATCAGCGAAGAAGAGGCAGAAAGGGTAAAAGAGTTTTTCCAATAGCCCCAAGTCCCGTCACTCAGACGGGCACAGCATGCCGAGAAAAATGCCCCCACCCGGGGGCATCTCGGTTATATATATAAAGGTGAGATTGTTATGGAATTCTTGGATAGATACATCGACCTGTGCTTTGGATGCATGGAATACCATGTGGTGTATGAGGTTATATATGACGGTGAATTCGCTCGGTATTGTTACCGTTCTGATACTGTCACAATTCCATTAGGATAGAGGTTGCAGACCCTCTTTAAAAACGGGCCGCCTTTGCTCAGGGCATCTTCGCAATACTGGGCAGATGGGAAAGGGTTAAAGAGACATGGGATGCCCGCACTACCACCTTGGGGTTTGGTGTTAGTTAAGCTGGGGTAGCTCAACAGGCCAGAGCAGGAGTCTTGTAAACTCCAGGCTGTCGGTTCGAATCCGGCCCCCTGCTCCAGAGAATACTTCCTGGCGTTCGAGATGTCAGGGAAGAATACAAGACTGTCTTGTAAATACAAGCAGGGCTTGTAAATTGGTGATTCGCAGCCCGAGAAGTGCGAGGTTTGATGCTGGCCTTGTGAATTGTGCCGGACAGGGTTCAAAACAATTCAACGGGTGTCTCCTGAGTATGGGTAGCAACCATGCCCGAATTAAAGAGAAGTCAAAACTGCTCCTTCCAGTTTACTCATCCTGGAAGTGAAAGACAGAAAGATGAGAAATTCAATCTATATGCTTAGTGAAGCCGTTCCCGGGAGCGGAGGCGTGCCGGAGCCATTAAGGGCTTGGATGTCGGGTGAAAATTATGTGTGATAAACATTGTCAGAGGATGGGAATCCGACCTTCACTATGCAAAATATCACAATGCTTCATGGAGCCTGGCTTTGCAGGTTGTGCCACCAAAGGCGAAAGGCCGACTGAATTAACAATTCAAACAAACAAAACAACCTGCTACATAGATAGAACACTCCGTTGACCTACGGGCACGGGGCTAAATATGAGCCTGTCACGTCCGTTAGTGAATACGGCACATTAGCCGGGGCGGACCAGGGCAGGACGGCCCCCAATTCGGGGGTGACAGGGGAGGACGCTCCCTTGAGGCAGGGTGGCGGAATAGGTATACGCTCAAGCACGCCCTTAATGAGGATGGCCGAGGTAGCGCAAACAATCTTGGGCTGGACGATGGCTACCGTTGTAGGGTGCGAATCCCTGCCCCTGCCGAATTAACTCCCTGGGTAACGGAGCGATGGAATATCCGAAGCAGGAATGGCCAACCTGCTTCAGGCCATGACGTTACCCAGGCTACATATCGTTGTGCCTCGTTGCACAACGAGATTTGACATTTGCGCTTAGATTGTGAGTGATTATAGTGTATTTGTCAATTATGAACGAGAAGGCGGGGGTGCGTTATAAACACACGGAAGGGGATGCGTCCTGCTTCCGGTGGCACTTAGGCGGTGGGATGCGTCCTGCCGTCTGTTCCGCAGTTAGTTTGCTAAGCATAGCCAGCCCGCAGTGAGTGGGCAAAGGTGTAGGCCCGATAAGGACAGAACAGGCATCTGTCACGCCTTCAAGGTTGGGAAAGAGATGCAGGATACGCCGACCTGCTATCGGGTTTATGCACAACGGTTATACTTAAAGCTAGACGAAGGGTCAGAGAGGCTCCCTACAAGAAAACATTGAGCGGATCAGACCCTTATTTATGGGGATGAGAATAGTTTCGACATGCCTAAAAG
>PWGL01000049.1 GCA_003554465.1 Candidatus Pacearchaeota archaeon | reverse complement strand
TAGAAAAGATACCATCCCTTGAGCAGGTGAAAACGGTGAGATTTGTTCTTTACGGACAAAAAGACCTGGATATCTACGAAAAAGTGTTTTCCAAGCTGCTTTAAGGGGGGCGACCAGTATGTCCAAAGAAGAACAGGTTGGTTTGTATTTGTCGGGATTGGTACAGGGGGTGGGAATGCGACATTACGTTTACAGCCAGGCTACGCGCTTGGGAGTAAAAGGCTGGGTAAAAAACCTGCCTGACGGAAGAGTACAGTGTGTGGCTCAAGCTTCACCGGGGGTGTTGGAAGAGTTCATTAAGTGTTTGGAAAATGCCCGGGTAGGCAGAGTTAAACAGGTGGAAAAAGAAAAAGTGCAAGAGCCTAAAGACTATAACGGGTTTGTTATTGAACCCTAAATAAAATTCCGGAGGGGATGGCTTTGAAAGTAGCTGCTATTCAAATGAATACCAAGGACAACAAAGAGCAAAACTTAAATAAAGCAATTTCCCTGGTGGATCAGTCTGCTGAGGAAGAGCCTGATCTGGTGGTTTTACCGGAGTATTTTTCGTATCTAGGCCCTGATGGGGAAAAGTACCCAAATTCGGAGGATATTCCGGGTCCTACCATTAATGCTTTAGCAGCAAAAGCCAGGCAGCATAGCTTTTATCTGCTGGCAGGCTCCATATTGGAAACGGTGCCGGATCAGGGAAAATGTTACAATACTAGTGTATTACTGGATCCAAAAGGAGAGATCCTTTGTCTATATCGAAAAATACACCTGTTTGATGTAGAAATTCCGGGAGGCGTTCTTTTCCGTGAATCGCAAACTATTGTCTCCGGCAGAGAAAAAGTAATAGCTGAAACCGAATTCGGGAAGTGGGGACTTAGTATATGTATTGATTTACGCTACCCCGAACTGTACCGTTACCTGGCGAAAGAAGGTGCCTGGATGATTCTGGCTCCCTCCGCTTTTTCTCTGTACACAGGAAAAGATCACTGGGAAGTGCTGTTACGGGCCCGGGCCATTGAGAATTATGTTTACCTGGTGGCACCGGGGCAAATTGGAACGCATCCGCCTCATTATCGCACTTACGGGAATTCCATGATAGTAGATCCCTGGGGTACGGTGCTTTCCCGTGCCCCGGACGTAGAAGGGATTATCACCGCTTACCTGGATAAACAGCGGGTGGACCATATTCGTTCTCAAATGCCGTCTCCTTTTACCTCGACGTGAATGGCGTGAGAGGAGGTTTCCACTTTTGAAGCTAACTGAAAACGCCAGAACCATCCTGGAAAAACGTTATTTGCGTAAGGATGCTCGGGGGCAAGCTTTGGAAACCCCGGTAGACATGTTGCGCCGGGTGGCATCCAATATTGCCGGCGTAGAGGCAACCTGTTATAAAAAAGCCCCCGACCAAGTCCGGGAAATGGCTTCTGAAAAAGGTTTCTACAGTGAAGATTTTTTAGATCGACTTAGCAAAAAGGGTGGTGTCCAAGGGGATCCTGAGGTCCCGGGACGGGTGCAGTGCCTTTTTAAAACCGCCCTGGAGATGGATTATTCTTGGCATATAAAACATCAGGCGGCTTTTCAAAAGTATACCGACAACGCGGTAAGCAAGACTGTCAATCTACCTTACGAAGCCACGGTAGAGGAAGTCAAGGAAGCCTATCTTATGGCCTGGAAGCTGGGTAGCAAGGGGATAACGGTTTACCGGGACAGTTCCAGGTCTTCCCAGGTATTAAGCCATGCTAGGGAGATTTGTTTTGTATGCGAAGCTGAAACCCTGGTGAGGGCAGAAGGGTGCGTGAAGTGCCACTGCTGTGGTTTCAGTGAGTGTTTTTGATAATTGGCATATGGATGGGGAGGGGGGATAAAGGGGGAAGGAGGAGGCTTTGAGAGGGTTTTATCGAGTGGGTTTTTTGTTAATCACTTTTCTTCAGGTGTTTGTAAACATCTTTACTCAAGTTTATTTGCTCATTTTCTTCCAGTAATTCTTCTTCTTCAAGTTTACTCATAATTTCATCTACTTCGGAGTTGGTTTCTCTTAATTCTTCAAGTAATTTCTCCTGGTGATTAATTCTATCATCAAGCTCCTGGGTTAAAACTCCCCAATGGTATCGGCTTTCCATCAAAGACAGTAAGGTTTTGATGGCTCTACCATCTTCTAAGGCTGCCAAATAAAAGGGCACTTCCACCCACAGGTTTATACCTTTTATTCCTTTTTTTTGAGCCAGCCACAACAGGTAAGTACTCATTTCCGGAGGCCCTTCCCAAGAAGTATGCTCTACCTGGTCACTTTCGAAAAATTCATCTCTTAATTCTTCCCGGTTGAATACTACAAAAATACGTCGCGGATGATGGTGGGATATTAAAGAAGGATTACCGTTAAAAGAGTACAGCTGGCTAAGTCCGAAATGTTCTTCACAAAAATCCAGAATGATTTTCAAAAACTGGTATCTCTCGTACATAGGTTCATCAGAACTAAAGGTAAGCACGTTGTCTTTGACGGATGCTTTAAATTGGCTCTTAGGGATCTGAATGAGGTCGTTTTTAAATATGGCCCCTTCGAAAGCAAAAAAACCTAAAGGATCCAATTCCGCAACTTCTTCCACCTTGCGGGTTTCCCGGAATTGGCTGATGACTCCTGCACCCACGTTACCAACATCCTGGGTGAGCCAACCTGCCAGTAATATGGGGTTAGATAGTGGCGGTTGGTGATAAATTTTAAGTTGGCTTTTGATCGTCTCCATAGTCCTCTCCGTCCTCTTTATTAGGAAGGTTTTGTAAAAAATCGTCGAGATGAGCTTTCATCCATTCGGCTTCTTCCTTAGTGATGGGTCCCGGTGGTTGAAGCTCTGATTTTCTTTCGTCGTACTGTTCTTTTACTTTGTCCGGAAACTTTTCATAGAGCTTTTCTACCACTTTGTCAATTTCTTCAATTTTCTGCTCTAAAATTGTTGCACTTACTGGAACATCAATTATTTTAGCAAAAGCTTC
>PWGL01000144.1 GCA_003554465.1 Candidatus Pacearchaeota archaeon | reverse complement strand
TAATTCTCACCCTCTCGGGAGGACAATCTTTCTAATACCTATAGATGATTTTGAAGATGTTAATGATGATTTTAGGCATGAGACACAAGTAGTAGCTATTGAGCCATTTTCTAGAGCATATGAGATGAGGGAAAAATTAACAATAAATGGGGTAGATAGAGTAACTCATTTAGGTAAAATGCCTTATTTTGATTCTAGTGCACCTCATGATGGTATGTATCCTGTATCGAGGTTAGTTAGATGGGTAAAAAGCAAATAACAAGTTTTATAAATTAGGTGTTGTTATATTTATTATGGCACTATCATCGTTTTTACAAAAGCTTTTGTTTGTGAATAAGTTTACAATAAAAGATGGAGAAATTAATCTTTTAGATAATCCTTATATTATGTTAGATGCTTCTATATTGTTGACTCTTCAAGAGGTCGATGAGTCTAAGATGTATCAGGGGATGAAGGAAGGGTCAAAAAAGAATCTTAAAAATCTTGTGAAACATGCCAAGGTATATAAAAATATTAAAAATCAATCTTTGAAAAACCTTGCAGAATTATCAAAATCCATTTCTAAATCTGAAGAAGGTGTAATAAAAACTCTTCAGGAAATTTTTGATGTTTATGGGTTAGGGAAAATGGAAATTGAAGAGCTTGATAATTCTGGAAAGGAGGCAAAAATCAAGATAACAAATAGCACAATAGCAAAAGAGACTTTAAAGAAATATGAGAAAAAGTCCAAAACCCCTGTTTGCACATTAACTGCAGGAATTTTAGCGGGAATTTTTTCATTTTTGTTTAAGAAAAATATAGATTGTGTTGAAAAATCTTGTCTTGCAAAGGGTGACGATTACTGTTTCTTTTTAGTAAAATAATATATACAAAATACCCATAACATTTATATAATTCCTCTTTATTATTAATTTATGATAAAAGAGGTATTAGAAACTATTTATTTTAATCTTGGTTGGAAAGTAATAGCTATAATTGTATTTTCATTTATTTTATGGTATATTTTAAACTCTTTTTTCTCTAAACTTTTTGTTAGGATTAGAAATCAAAACAAAAAAGGAGCAAGGATTAAGATAACGAGATTAGAGTTAATGAGAAAGGCTACATCTACTCTCATTTTCATTTTAGCAATAATTGCAATATTATTTATGATACCTGGTTTTAGTAATCTAGCTTACTCTCTGGTTGCAGGTGCAGGTTTTGCGGCAATAATATTGGGTTTTGCGGCTCAAAAAACTTTAGGAAATGTTTTAGCAGGAATATCTATAGCTGTCTATGCACCTTTTAGGGTGGGAGATAAATTAAATATTTTTGATCAATTTGGAGAGGTTGAAGATTTAACTCTTAGACATACAGTAATTAAGACATGGGATAATAAAAGGTTAGTGGTTCCTAATTCAACTATAGATAATAAGGAAGTTATCAACTTCAGCTTAGGGGGTGAAGAGGTTTTATGGACTCAGGAAATAAGGATAAGTTATGACTCAGATATTGATAAAGCTAAAAAATTAATGCTTGAAGAGGTGAAAAAACATAAAGACAATTTAGCTAAAAAAGAAGGAAAAGAGAAGGAACCTTTTGTGAGGGTTGTTAGTTGCGAAGATTTTTTTATTCGGTTAAGAGCTTATTATTGGTGTGAAGATGCATGGGTGGCTTGGAGAATGTCTCATGAGTTGATAGAATCTATAAAGAAAAAGTTCGATAAAGAAGGTATAGAAATACCCTATCCTTACAGAACTATTGTTTATAAGAAAGATTTTGAAGGAAAAAATAATTAATTTTTATATTTTTGTTATTTTCTCAGCCTGAATTTGTATTCTTCCCTCGTATTTATTAACTGTCCCTATAACCTCAACTTTACTCTTAGATATATTCTTATTTAATGTTACATCTATCTGTCCAGTTTTATCTTTTATAGTTATTAGATAAAAGTCTTCTGCAAGTTCTCTGCCAGATATTATATCTCCAGATATTCTAACTCTTCCATCTATTCTTTTTTCATCTAAAACTTCCTCAATTTCTGAAATCTCGGGTTTTAAGTTTATAAGAAAAAATATTAGCAGTATCCCTATAATAGATATAGAAAAAGATATTTTCAATATTTTTGATTTTTCTTTTTCTTCCATATAAAAGCGAAAGGTTTTTAATTTAAGTCTTTTTGGGTTGTTTATGGTAGATGAAAATGAAGATGAGAAGACAGAAGAGAGATTAGCTTTGATAAAGAGAAATATAGATGAGATTGTTACAGAGAAAGAACTTGAAAAAGTTTTAAAAGAAAAAGATAGCCCTGTAGTTTATTGGGGTACTGCTCCGACCTCAAAACCACATATAGGTTATTTTTTACCTATGATGAAAATAGCTGATTTTTTGAAAGCAGGTTTAACTGTTAAAGTTTTGATTGCAGACTTACATGCCGCATTGGATAATGTCCCGTGGAAAATATTAGAGAAAAGATATGAGTATTATAAAGAAGTAATCTCTTTGAGTTTAAAAGCAATTGGTGTGGATATTGGGAATTTAGAGTTTGTTAAAGGGAGCGACTTTCAATTAAGCCCTGCATATATGCATGACACCTTAGAACTTTCATCTTATGTACCTATTAGTCAGGCGAAAAAAGCTTCTAGAGAGGTTGTTAAACATGGGAACAACCCAAAATTATCGGGCCTTATTTATCCTGTTATGCAGGCCTTAGATGAGCAATATCTTAAGGTAGATATACAGTTTGGAGGGACAGACCAAAGAAATACTATGATGCTTGCAAGAGAGAATCTGGAAAAATTAGGATATGATAAGAGAATTGAAATTATCAACCCTTTAGTTCCGGGACTTATAGGGGAAAAAATGTCTTCTAGTTCTGGAGAAAAGGCAAAGGTGGGTTTTTTGAACTCAAAAGAGGTTGTTGAGGAAAAGTTAAAAAATGCAGAGATGGTTGCAGGAGATCCTAATAATGGGGTGATGGCTTTCTTAAAATATGTTTTG
>PWGL01000093.1 GCA_003554465.1 Candidatus Pacearchaeota archaeon | reverse complement strand
AGCCAGCTTTGCAGCAGGATTACACAACCATGCCTCAACCCATGGGGCTTAAGCAGGGAAGAAACCTGGACAATATCCAGGAACTCCTGGCCCAGGTGGAAGGCGAGGATGCCAGGTGATATCTGATTTCGCCCGCTTTCCTGGGTTAAAATGGCAAAATCCCCTGACATGAGAAACAATGCAGGCCGGCAACGGCCGGACAGTGCATCATGGCGGTGGTTAAAATGTTATCCAGGCACAGAGTTTCAGCCATGGGTATCAAAATTTAAGTACTGGTACAGTATTAAGAAGGCCTTTTTAAATCTAAGTGAAAAGGTCTGTTTCAATAACGCTGATTTGAAGGTTCGAGTACTTCGCGTTCAGATCGTTTAATGCGTTCTGTTCCAGCAGCAGGGCTTGTTGAAGCCGCATCATATAAGGGCGGCGCGTTGTACTCGACTTTTCGTCTTTGACAACAAGCCAACGCTCGATTTTATCCTGGATATTACCAAGGTAAAAAAGTCTTTGCTGAATTATTTCTAACCGTCTTTGGATATCGGCTCGACTGCTGGCTGTAGCCACGGATCCAAACTTTTGCATGTTGCCCATGGTGTGCTGCCTGTATTCTTCCAGGGCCATGTCCACGGCCACAGTCGGTGGTGTGCGCCTGCCGAAAAATGATCCATAGCTGAATTTTTTCCACGCCTCCATGTTAATAAACTGATTGGTCATCTTGAGGTCTTTCAAGCCAGTGGGCATGGATTCTCTGCTGAGAACGGTCGAGTTAAAGTAAGTGGCCTGCAGAATGCGATTGTCGACGGCCTTGAGAGCGGCGTGTACCTCTCGCTGCCTTTTCAAGGGGTCGGTCTCTCTGGTCATAGTCTGTTTGAGCCGGCTCTTTTTGAAGTTGCCGATGGCCGACATATGCCTGGCTTCATGGGAAAATCCCTGTGACGCACGAGTCTTGACTTTTTTGAGGTTTACCCCCTTCCTGATATCGCGATTCAACATATCTTTTTCTGTCAACGGCTTTCCTTTGTTGTAGTTCAATAGTTCGAGACGGGATTCCTCCAGGATTTTGGTTGCCTGCACTTTCATGGGGTCTATGTGGTTTCTCCAAAGAAATTCAATCTCGTATTTCGCTCCGGTAGTGCCGTATTCGGAGACAAGAACGTTAACCAGAGTGCTGGTCTCCGCGTGTTTGACAAAAAAACAGCCAAGCAAAGGATTTTCGTCGAACAATCTGGCAGTGTCGAATTTTTGGTCCCGAATAGATTCGTTCGTGAGCCTCATTTCATTGTAGTCCCTGACTATATAGGAAACCTTGTGCATGAGTCTTGCCAACGCACAGGCCCCGCCAATCACAGGCCCACTGGCTACTCCGGCGTCAAAAAAAGCGGCGTTCCGTGCAGTAAACTCGCCAGTATGTATGGCGGCCTTCTCGATCTCACGCTTAACTATTCGATCCAGAACTATATTTATGGCTTTTGCAGCTTCAGTAGGATCTCCAGGGGCAAAAGCCGAGATGTGCTTAACGGCCGAGTAACTCCGATTTGCCTCTATCGCAGTACTCACAGCCCCATTGATCATTTTGCCTGCGCTGACGACATGACCCACAAATGGGGTAAGTCCCGTTAAAAGTTCCCATGTCAAATTGGTGAATATATGTTCGCCTATCGCCTTGGCAATCTCATCTGTAACCCCCTCGAAAAGGGGAGCAATTGTGTTGAGAGCGTGAATCTCAATGCCGTTGAGTTGTTGGGCATGTTTCCCCATTACAGCTGAGACTTTCCTGGCCTCCTCACTTAAAGGTATGTCCTCTGAAATCAACGACTCCCGGCTAATATGTCTCGACTCCTGGCTAATAAGTGAGGAATTATTCGACTGACTGGTATTTTCCCTATATCCCTGGATATGTTTTGTCCCTTTGTGGACCTCCTGCAGATCTTTCTTCAGGCCATATGCTGTCTGAAGTTTTTCAAGGTTGGACTTGCTTTTAAACCTGAGTTCCGCTTTACCGAAGATGATCTGCGCTGCATCCCGCCACCGGGCTTCAAAAAGAGAATGTATTTCCTGCTCCTCTTTTGTAGGAGAAGATGGCTTGTTCGACACGGCTTTTTCTATTTGCTCCGTGAGACGCTCCACTACCTGTTCTTTGTTACGTTTAGAATTTTTCCAATCTTTTTTAAATGTCTTCCAGTCGTCCAGGGCTTTTTTAAGTTTATCCAGCTTATCTTGACTCGGGTTCATGTGATAAGCATTGAGGGCTTTGTCCACTTCTTTAAGGGGGGCCGAACGCGGGCTACTCAGCCCCACACGAGTCCTTTCAATCCAAAGGCCATATTCCATGATAGTCGACATATCACTACCCTCCAAAGCGATATTTGCACAATTTGTTAACCCATCTTTCCGCGATTGAATGCAGTAAAATTAAAAATTTCGAACGTTTAAGGTGTTTCTGCTTAAATTTATGGGCACTAAAGTGGCCTGGCTCGAAAGGAGCAGTCAACAAATACAAAGGGTTAGCTGACGCAGAAGACCAAAACAGCCTTTAGGCTCGGAAAGATGGGTTGATGTGCACTATTTCTGGCAACATATTTCAAAACTGGATAGTTGAACAGTTTTTTGTGGTGTGCATTATTTTTTTTGAACCTGAAAACAGGTGTTACTTGTTTGAGTTACATAGTCTCCAGGCCGGTTCATCAAGCTTAACCATTCAGGGGGTGCCGGAATCACGCCTCTGGCGTGACTGGTGACAGTCCCCAGGGCCTGGTGCCAGCAATCAATACCGAGGAACCCCTGAATGATTACCATCAAGCACCTTTGTGAGCTATCTGAACGGTTTTCCTGATCACTCCACCAGCCTGTCTTCAGGCAGGGAGATTTCGCGGTATAGTTCGTCCGTGGCCGCCAGGAGCTCAAAGGGTGGGTTAAAGCCTATTTCGTTGGCTACCTGGATGTTGAAGGATATCTTGGGTGCGCCTCTGTCCACCATGTTCAGGGATCTGGGCTGTTTGCCTTCAAGGATATCAATTATCATTTGGGACAGAAAGT
>PWGL01000019.1 GCA_003554465.1 Candidatus Pacearchaeota archaeon | reverse complement strand
TTCCTCCCATCTGCCTGCAGACTCACTGTTGCCGATTTATTCTACCGGCTGATAACCTCCCGGATGAAAAGGATGGCAACGAAGGATACGGCGAATTCCCATATGACCACCTTTAATGACGCCATGCTTTTCCACTGCCTGGTAAAAATAATGGGAGCAAGTAGGATAAAACCTGCAGGTAGGTAACTTCAAAGGGGAAATAATTATTTGATACCCTTTAATTATATATAAAACTGCCGTTTTCACCTTTACAAACTCCTTTTCCTTTTATTCCTTTTCTTCCCGGTTAAATCTTTTAATAAACTTTGACATATCATCACGGCATTGATAGTAGTCCATTGAAGCAGTGTTTTTTTTTGCTATAATAACTATATCATATCCCTGAGGTAATTGCTCCTGCATACGACGCAAGGATTCTATAAACAATCTTTTTACCCGATGTCGAACTACACTGTTACCGACTTTTTTGCTAACCGAAAAACCAAATCTGCTATCATAGAGATGGTTTTTTACATAAAAAATTACCGCATAACGGGTAAATTGCTTACGGCCCCTTTTTATTACTTTCCTGAATTCCCAATTCTTTTTTAAATTATCCAGTGTCTGTTTCATATACTCCTAAGCAGTCAATTGTTTTCTTTTCTTGCGACGCCTGTTCTTAATAATGTTTCTTCCCGTTTTTGTTCTCATACGACGTAAAAAACCGTGAACTCTTTTTCTTTTTCGCTTTTTAGGTTGAAAAGTACGTTTCATTATATATACACCCTTTTCTATAGATTATTGACATTATCATTGAAAAAAATTATATATCAATGAAATTTATCGTGTCAAGAAAACTAAATGGCAGGCTTTCGGATTATCATGCAGGATACACTAGAATATTACTGTAACCGTTTACCCAATCCCAATCTACTTCTTGTTGAAGGTTTTCCCATTTATACGAGTTTGCTTTTTCACGTTTTTTGCTTACTCTCTTATTACTTTCTTCCTTATTGCTTAATTCCTTATTGTATTCGTTGGTGTTTTTAACATAACTACATTCAAACTTCTTTCTTGTTTTGAAAAAATCTATAGCTACATGTGGAAACAAAATATAAGAAAGAACATCCTCTTCTTGTTGTAAATATTTTTCCACTTCTTTTCTGGCCTTATCAAGTTGTGGTTCTAATAAATCAGCAGGTCTAACCGTAATAGGTTCCTCATTTGCTAAAATCTTTTTCTTTAATTCCGGATTGATTTCGCCGGGTGGTAATCCGTACAATCCTTTTACATAATTTTTTACTTCTTTAGAAATCATTTGATACCTTTGCTTCATTATTACATTAACTACCGCCTGCGAGCCAACAATTTGGCTGGAAGGGGTTACTAATGGGGGATAGCCCAAGTCTGCTCTTACTCGAGGCACTTCTTGCAGTACTTCGTCAAGCTTCTCTTCAGCATTTTGCTCTTTCAATTGTGAAGCCAGATTTGAAATCATTCCTCCAGGTATCTGGTAATTTAAAACACTAGTATCTACACCTATAGCTACATCCAGTGGAATTTCATAATTTTTACGAATGGATTTAAAATAATGGCTAATCTCACCTAACAATTCAATATCCAATCCGGTATCGTAAGGGGTGCCCTGTAATGCAGCTACCATGCTGTCTGTAGCCGGTTGGCTGGTTCCCATAGAAATAGCAGCCGATGCAGTATCAATTACATCAACACCGGCTTCTATGGCTTTTAAATAGGACATTGATGCCATCCCACTGGTATAATGACAGTGCAATTGTATCGGCAATCGCACTTCTTCCTTTAATTTACTTACCAGCTGAAAAGCATCATATGGAGATATTAACCCTGCCATATCTTTTATGGCTAAAGAATCAGCGCCCATTTCTTTAAGTTTTTGGGACAAGTTTACAAAATAATTTAAATCATGGAGAGGACTTATAGTATAACTTATAGTAGCCTGAACGTGTCCATTTTCATTTTTTGTAGCTTCCATAGCCTTTTTCATATTGCGTACATCATTTAATGCATCAAATATTCTTATAATATCAATACCGTTGGCTATCGCTCTTTTAATAAATTCTTCTACTACTTCATCTGGATAATGCTTGTACCCCACCAGGTTTTGTCCACGTAGCAACATTTGTAATTTAGTTTTATCTAATATTTTTCTGAGACATCTAAGCCTTTCCCACGGATCCTCATCCAGATATCTCATACAACTATCAAAAGTAGCTCCTCCCCAAACTTCCAGGGAGTGGTACCCAACCTCGTTCATTAGTTCCGCAACAGGCAACATGTCCTTAGTTTTCATCCTGGTAGCCATCAATGATTGGTGAGCATCTCTCAATGAAGTATCCGTAATTTTCACTCTTTTAGCTCCCATAAGAATCTTTCAACTCCTCGATTATCCATTGTTTATGATAATCATAATATATTAATTATTGGCCAATTGTGCAGCCTGCTTCCCTACTTTTTGACCTGCTATAACTTTTTCCAATAGTATAGATCCCGGCATAGCATTTTTACCCCAGACACCGCCACTTATTTCTCCCAGCGCATAAATACCTTTTATCGGTCTTCCTTCTTTTATTACTTGATAATTTCTATCTATTTTTAGTCCTCCTAAGCAATAATCCGTCACTAATTGCACCGGAGCCACTTTAATTTCTTGATTATCAGGTATTTTTTGAGACAGCTCTTCAGCATCTAGATGATAATGTCTTAACTTTAATTGTTCCATATTTTCATATGTTTCAAAATATGTTAGCACATTCTCATATTCATCACTTTCCAGCATCTTTTCTTTTTCCATCACTAATAATAGATCATCCATTTCTTTTAAATCCACTATCTCCTGTCTATAATCCGTGGCATTTCTATTCTCTAACGGCAACAATCCTTTAGAAGAAACAAGCCAGAACTCTTGTCCGTAGCCTTTTTCCCACAATGGCAACGTTGTTTTTTCATGTTTTAATATTAGAACACGCCGAACATAATCTATCTGGGTGATTTCCAAATCATGCTCCATGGCTAGATTCCAAAAGGGGTTGTTTTCATTACTCCTCCACG
>PWGL01000026.1 GCA_003554465.1 Candidatus Pacearchaeota archaeon | reverse complement strand
TAACTCTGTCCTTAACTTTCAAATCATCAGATAATCTAAATACTGCCACACTTATTCTACTGAAGTAGTGAGTTATCTCTCCTATCAACTTACCCAAATTTTCTTCATCTTTTACCATTTTATATAATAAACATAGGGATTATTTAAATTTTACTAATCAAACTAAAATTATTCTATAATTATTCCTGGTTTACCCGGCTTTGCCTTGACTTCTTTTCCCTTCTCATCAGCATCCTTAATAGATTTTATTTCTGTTGATAAACCAAAGGTAGTTTCTAATTTATATTTGACTTCATTATAAACTTCTATTTCTGGAGGTATTGCAAATATTTCTATCTTATTTGCATCCTGATTTTTATTTCCCATAATCTCTAAAATGTTCTTAACATCATCAATAAGTTTCTCTTTCTTTCCTTCTCTTTTGTCTATCTCATCATTTATCTTACCTTTATTAGCACCAGGCCATTCAGAAACACTAACAAAAGGTTTGTTACCTATCTTTTCCCATAACTCCTCCGCTATATGAGGACAAAAAGGAGATAATAATTTTATAAAAGATTCTAAATCTTCTTTACTTATCTCATATTCTAAACAGCTAAAAAATTTCCTAATCTTAATTACTGCTAAATTATAATCAAAATTTTTAATATCTTCACTAACCCTTTCTATTGTTTTATTGATAAAATGTTCTACTTTCTCACTAGATTTTCCTATTTTGACATTTGAAAAATAATCAAAAACTTTTTTAATAAATTTTAAGCAACCTTTAACGCTCTTATCATCCCATTGAATACTTTTATCTGGAGATGCCTGAGAAACCAAAAATAATCTAACAGTATCTACACCATACTTTTCTGAAACAGTATCTGGAGATACAACATTTCCTTTAGATTTAGACATCTTCTCTCCGTCAGGACCTAAAACCATTCCCTGGTTAAATAAACACTGGAAAGGTTCATCAAAATCTAAGTAGCTCATATCTCTTAATGCCTTAGTGAAAAATCTGGCATAAATCAAATGCATGCATGCATGTTCTACCCCGCCTATATATTGGTCTACAGGAAGCCAATAATTAACTTTTTCTTTATCAAAAGGCAATTTATCATTTTCATTATCACAATACCTTAAGTAATACCAACTACTATCAAAAAAAGTGTCCATAGTTTCAGTTTCTCTCTTAGCCTTACCTTCACACTTTGGACAAGTAGTTTTTATCCAATCTTCATTAGTCTCAAGAGGGTTTCCCTTACCAAATTCTACTTCTGTGGGTATTTCTACAGGTAAATTTTCCTCAGGAACTGGTACCATACCACATTTATCACAATGAACTACAGGAATAGGACATCCCCAATATCTCTGCCTGCTAACCAACCAGTCATTCAATTTATACTGGAAAACCTTTTTACCAAACCCTTCTTCCTCCATCCAGTCAGATATCATATCTCTAGCCTCCTGACTTGAAATCTTATTAAATTCTCCTGAATTTACTAATTTTCCCTCCCCAGTAAAAGCCCTTGCCATTTTCTCAGGATTAATATCATATTCATTAGGCTGTACAACTATCTTTATAGGTATATCATATTTCTTAGCAAATTCAAAATCTCTCTGGTCGTGAGCAGGAACAGCCATGACCATTCCAGACCCATAATTAGCTAAAACAAAATTTCCCGCATAAATAGGTATTTTTTCATTATTAGAAGGATTGATAGCATAACTACCTGTAAAAACACCCTCTTTCTCCAACTCAGACTGTTCTTTTTCAGAAACAGATCTTACCTTCTTCAAAAATTTTTCAACATCTTCTCTCTGATCCTCAGTAACTAAATCCATCAATTTATGATGTTGTGCAGAAATAACCATAAAAGTTACCCCGTAAATAGTATCCGGCCTTGTTGTAAATATAGGCCATTTTTCTCCCTCATTATTAGATTTCTCAACTTCAAAATTAATTTCTGTCCCCTCACTTTTTCCTATCCAATTTCTCTGCATAGCCTTAATTTCTTCTGGCCAGTCCAAATCGTCCAAATTATCTAAAAGTTCATCGGCATATTCTGTAGTTTTTAAAAACCATTGCTCTAACTGCTTTATCTCGACATTTGTTTCATCGTGCCTCCAACACCTACCATCATGAACTTGCTCATTAGCCAGAACGGTTTCACATTTAGGGCACCAATTTACAGGAGATTTACCTTTATATGCAAGACCCTTCTCTAGAAACTTCAAAAAGAAATATTGATCCCATTTATAATATTCGGGATAATGGCTAGCCAATAACTTAGACCAATCATAACTTAATCCTAATTTTTTCTGCTGGCTAATAAAACTTTTAATTGATTTATCCGTATAACTTTTAGGATGTTCTCCTGCCTTAATTGCAGCATTTTCAGCAGGCAAACCAAGAGAATCATAACCCATAGGATATAAAACATTGTAGCCTTGCATTCTTTTAAATCTTGCATTAATGTCGCCTATAGTATAATTAAAAGTATGACCCATATGTAATCCAGAACCTGAAGGATATGGATACATTTCTAAGTTGAAAAACTTCTCTTTCTTACTATCTTTCTCAACCTCAAAAACTTTCTTTTTCTCCCATTTCTCCTGCCACTTTTCCTCTATAGCATTAAAGTCATAACTATTCTCTTTATTTTCTCCAACATCTTTAGCATTATTTTTTTCCATCTTACTACCTAATAATCTAGGTTTAAAAATTTACTCTTGTATTATATATGGGAAATCCAACTATTGTCATAGCAACATCTTCTTTATCTACCTTCTCTTCAAAAATTATCGAACCTTTATCCATAATACTTTCGGCAACTACTTTCATTTTCTTCCCTACTTTTTTTTCAGAATACCCATATTTCTCTTCATTTAAATAATTCCAAATATCACTAAGAACCTCATAACCAACTTCTAAGTTAAAATTGTTATTTTCCATCAAATTATATATGCTTCTAACCCCCTCATACTTTCTTCCTACACTCTCCCATGACTCCCCTTTCATTTTATATAATTCATAAATTGAAGATCCACCTATATTTTCTCTTTCTCTAACTAATCTTCTTACATCTCGC
>PWGL01000078.1 GCA_003554465.1 Candidatus Pacearchaeota archaeon | reverse complement strand
CTGTGTGGGTCATCGGTTAGTCCTGTTTAGGGCACCGTCTCGCCTCTTGAAGTGACGCGAGGGTAGCCTTCGGCTATGGCTTCAGCCAGAGGACTGATCCAGTCCGCCAAAGAATCGATGCAGAGTCTTTCAAACAAACGTGACCAGGCCAGTCTCATCGCCAACGAGGCGACCCACGACCGGGCCATCATGAACGAAGTGCGGATGATCGGCGGGGCATTGGTGGCTATCGTCATCATCGCGCTGGTGCTCACGGAGGTTTATGATGCCGTCGAGATCGATGAAGAAAGCCCCTTCCACGGCATCGTCGAAAGTGCGGAGAGTACTGGTGTCGCTGCGATCACACTCCTCGTGGTCGGCCTGCTCGTGCTCGCCGCATCGGTCATCATGCGGTTCATGGGTGGATCGTTCGGACGATGAGCATCTTAGATCGCTTGCGCCAGAAACAGCAGCAAGCCTCGATGGTTGCTGACCAGCGCGCCATCATGGGCGAAGTCCGCATGATCGGCGGGGCATTGGTCGGAATTGTCATCGTAGCGCTGGTGCTCACAGAGGTATTCGACGCCATCGACTTCGAGACTGACGAAGACGGCAACTACACCGGCCCGTTCGGTGGGATTGTCGAGTCCGCTGAAACAACTGGTGTCGCAGCGATCACCCTGCTGATCGTCGGCCTTCTCGTGCTGGCCGCCTCCGTTATCATGCGGTTCATGGGCGGAAGTTTCGGCCGGTAGAGGGCTGCAAACACCGATTTAGTATTTAGCAATGAAAGGATCATTTCGAGCCTTGGTTTTGTTGTTGGTGGTCGGCACGCTGATGGTGCCGGCGATAGCGATGACTGTCGACGAGCAGGCCGACAGCGACGGCGAGGTCGACGAGACAACTGGAGATTTAGAACCGATATTCCAACCGCTGACCACTGCATTCGGTGCGCTGATTCTGTTCGTCGGCGTCGCCATCCTGTTTAGCTGGCTCGGGGTGATCGGCTGATGTTGGCCGCACTGTACCTCGCAGTCCTCGCGGGCGCGGGCGTGTTGACCTACGAGTTCGGCGTGCGGGCCAATGGCTCGTTTTTCGCCTCACTCGTTGCATTCGCGCTCTGGGGCTTTTTGACGTTCCAGACAGAGGTACTGTCGGTTTCTGGCGGCAGCGAGATCGTGTGGGAAGTGCCGGCGAGCCTGCGGTTCATGTTCGCCGGGTTTGCAGTGATCGCCGCGTTCGAGCTGCTGTGGCAGTTGCTCGGCACAGACGACAGTATGACAACAGACGACAATTTCGCAATGGAACGATAACACATGTCCCAACAAAGACCATCTAGAGACCAACGAATGGAGGACGAAGAGGAGTTGAACGCTCAGCGAGCGTCTGCCCAAGTCGCAGCCCAGGAAGCGGCCCGACAGACACAGCGCGGCCAGGGTAGACTGCTCCAGCAGGTGTCTGACCCTGGCATTTTCAACGGCTCCGATTCGGTTTTAGAGGAGCAACTGGGCGTCGACTTTGCACGCTCTCACATTCTCGCGCAAAAAGAAGAAGAGGATGTCTGGCGAGATCGCTGGCTGAACGAAAACGAAGCCGACCGGATTATCCACGAACAGAACCCTGGTCGACTCTGTTTCGGCCCATTTCTGGAGTTGGCCCAAGGCGTCCACAACCGCGATGCGCCTTCACAAAAGCCGATGACAGACATCGGGCGGCGGAAAACGCGCGAAGCGTTGGATGCTAAAACATCCTACCAGACGATGGGTAAGGATGGCCGGACCTGGAAAGGTATAAGCGAAATCATCAGCACGAACAAAGTCGAGCGCGATGACAACAGCGACAACAGCAGTGGTCGGCTCGGCAAAGTGCGCAACAAACTGTTTGGATAACAATGAGTGACAAAGACACAACCGAGGAGACGTTCGACGACGAGGTCGACGAGGTACTCAAAGACGCCGATGAACTGCTAAACGGCGACGAACGCGCTAAGGAAACAACCACAGCGACCGATTTGGAAAGCGAGTCAGTCCTCGACGAACCTGTCGAAGAGACCAACCAGACGGCCGACCGGATTGGTTCGGGTATTGCCAGTGGTATTGTCGGCTTTACGAAAACGGTGGCCACAATCCCGCTGGCAGTGTTCAACCACCTGCCCAAAGGTGTGGCTATCGGTCAGGCAATGCACCGGGCTGGAATCAACGTCATCCGAAAAAAGGCTGATGCTCAGTTCGTGGCCTACACTATCTACGGCGACGGAGAGATTATCCCACGCCCTGCCGGACTCGACTCAGAGACACAGTGGGTCGAGACCGACAACGGCGAGGAGTGGGTCGCAGAGAACGGCGTGGACCTCTGCCGCGTTGGCGATGCGCCGGTTGCCTTTGGCGTGGCAGACGACCACGAGATGGTGTCACCGATCCGCGCCCGCCTCGCCGAAAAGATCGACTCTGGCGGCGAGAACTGGCGCGTTATCCGCGAATACGACACTGGGCACGTTGAAGATGTGAACTACGGCCGGGTGCGGGCTGGCGGCGCAGCTGCCAACGGCGCGCGTGCTGACGGTGGTATGGCAAATGGCCCAATGACGACAGAACACCTGACGCCAGAGTTCGACGACATCTGGGTCGACCTCTCGAATTGGGTCAAAGACGCCGACGGCATGGTTGTCTCGATGAAAAAAGCCTACGAGACGACCCACCAGAAAGGCAGTTCCGAAGCCCTCAACGACGCCGAGACACGGGGCCGAATCGCCGAGCGCTTCAACGACAACCAGACCAAATGGGCGATCTATCTGGTGCTGGCCCTCCTCGGCGGCTTGCTTTTGGGTCTGTTTGGCCCCGCGCTGGCGCAGAACATCGCCGGGTCGGCTGGCGGGTCAGGCGGTGGAGGTGGCATCAGCCCGCTCATCGCCGAGACAGTCTCAATGTGGGTATAGGCCAGTGTTTAGCAGGTACCTCAGAGGAGGCGTCAATCTTGTTTTCGCGGTGTTGTTAGCTGCGATTCTCAGCTTTGTGCTGGCGTTCTTTATCCCGATGATGGGCCCAGAGGACTCACTGTTGCGTGGCACGTTCGAGGCACTCGACAACTGGATGTTGTTCCTGATG
>PWGL01000079.1 GCA_003554465.1 Candidatus Pacearchaeota archaeon | reverse complement strand
GATCTGGTTCATGTAACGCCGGACGATGTGGAGATCATAGATTTCAAAACGGACCTCTCACGTCATGCAGAATCGGAATATCGGAAACAACTGAGTGTCTATTACCATGTCTTGAATAGCTGGTACCCTGATCAAACTGTGAGCACATCGATCTTCTATACTGCTGATGGTAACCGCGTGACTATTGAACCCGTTACCCAAAACGAGCTTTGTGAGCTTGTTATCTCACTCTAACAATGGCTTGAATTAAAGCTACTAGGCTTCCAGTCGAAATATTTTAGGTCTACTTCCAGACCGTCTGTAGCTTATATGTTATTTTAGGACTGACCACGTAGTCAAGTCGTAGTATCGGGTTTGATTGACCCTGTGTATTTTGTTAATCGAGTGTTAATTTGGGTTTGGAACTTGGAAATTGTCACACGCTCCAAGTTCCCATTCCCTCCAATCGATGTATACAGCATCGAGTCTTGGAAAGTCTCCACTCTGTAGTTCAACTATCCAAGAATTTTATGCGGTATTGGTCGGTACTGTTTTGATGACAGTTTACCTACTCTGAGTTATGTCTAAACAGCTAACTGCAGATCTCCATATTCACACAACTGCCTCTGATGGTCAACTAACAATCGATGAACTCCCTGCAGTTGCACAAGAGGCTGGTCTCACATGGATTGCCGTTACTGATCATGACCTCATACATCCAGAACTGAACAAGCCTGTCACTACCCATGATGGGATTCATATAATTCGTGGTATTGAGCTTCGAGTTCAAGCAGCAAACCAACGACTTGACCTTCTCGGATATGGCGTAGAGACAACCACCGAATTAAGAGCTGAACTTGATCGCCTGCAAGCCAACCGAATCAACCGTGCTCAGGAGATTATTGGCCGTGTTGAATCCTATGTCGGAGTCGATATTGATTTCAATCCACAATCGGGCGTCGGTCGACCACATATTGCTCGTGCAATTGATGCAAGCGAAGCACCATACGACTACGACACATCCTTTACGGAACTCATTGGTCGCGACTGTCCATGCTATGTTGCACGTGATATTACCTCCGTCGAGGATGGGATCAACCTTCTTCAAGATTCTTGTCGTGTCGTTGGTCTTGCTCACCCATTCCGGTACGAAGACCCAGAAGCAGCTCTTGAATTAACATCTGAACTTGATGCTGTCGAACGTTACTATCCATACGGAAGAGACGTAGATTCGACACCGATCAACCGAGCTATCAAACGCAATGATTTGCTGGTCACTGGAGGTAGTGACGCTCACGAGAAAGAGTTAGGAAAGGCCGGATTACGCAAATCTCAGTTCGATACCTTTTATTCTGAATTTGACACTTGAATCTCCCAGTGCTAACATAACTGCCTTCAGATGGTGTTCTATGAATAGGGTGAATATTACTATTTAACTAGAGTAATTTCAGCGGCTAGCTCTCGATACTGTCGATAGCCTGGTGGGCAACAGTGCGGACTTCTTCATCGGAATCCTGAGTGGTAACCTCATACAACTTATCGAGTGCTTCTTCTGATTCCATATAATTCAGTGCCCAACAAGCATTGAACCGGGCATCTACCATTTCGTCATCAAGGGCTGCGATCAGTTGATCTGTTGCAGGTTCTACTTCTTCTGGATGCTTATTTGCGACACGAGCTAAAATTGAAGTTGCATTAGCGCGAGTTTTTCCATCTTCATCTTCTAGTAGTTCAGTAACTTGCGGGAGTATAGCCTTGAGCTCTGTCGGATATTCATCGGAGAGGTCAGCTAGAAGGCCTAATGAATTAGCACGGAGTGTTGGTGAACTTGTGTTGAGTAATTCAATTGCTATTGGAATTAGTTCTTTACCCATCGTCGGATGGGTTTTGCTCAGATATCCTAGTGCTGCAAGGATACCTACATGTGCTTTTCCAGGTTCAGTTTCTAGATATAGTTCTAGCTTTGTGGTGACTGGAATCAATGAATCTGGATCATGTCTTGCAATGTAAATGAATATCTTCGAGAGGGAAACTACATCAGTTGAGCTGTCTTGTAGCAACTCTGCTAACCGTGGGACCACATCAACAACAGGCTCAGTGTGTTGTTCAGTGGCCACTGCAAGAAACGCTAAAGCTTCATTTCGGAGTAATGGGTGTACGCTTTCTTCTAGGAGATTAAGAGACGATTCAACAGCTGACAGGACAACTTCGGGTTGTTCAGATGATATTGTTTCGAGAATCCCGAGTGCTTCACCCTGAACTGCTGGTTCAGCATTACCGATATATTTGGTCAGGACGGATACTACTTCAGTTGATTCAGTCGGATTTGTTTCTACAATTTTAGCCAAGTGAGCCAGTGCTAGCCGCTTTTCTTGCCCTTCAGTCGACTCGATCTTACCGAGTGTATCACTAAGGTTTTCAATATCTGGCGAGTCTGGTATTTCGTCAAACTGGTCCTGTGTGTAGGTGTTTCCATGACTATCAAAAAGGCTGTACTGTGTCATCTCCCCGTCTGAACGGACCGACATATCTGAAAGTTTTAATTTATGTGTATGCGTGAGAGGCATTAATCGTTCAGATGGCGGTTTAAGCATATCCCATTCTGCAGTTTGATATCCAACCTCTGGATATGCATTTTCTTTGTCCATATACTATGTATATTGGTTGGTCTGTTAACTATTTATTAACTCATCAAATATATTAATCATTCAGAGAAGTAGGCGAGACGCTCACTTGCTCCTAAGGAGGGAGATTATTGGACAAAATGTATATTCATTGAATATAATAACGTACTATGTCCTGTCCGATCTGTCGTGAGGGTCCTTTGAGATTAGAAGGAGAGTTTCCAATATATGTCTGCGAGGATTGCGATAAGCGAGCAGTAAACAAAGATGGAGACACGCCTTGGACAGGTTATCCACCAGAGAAACAAGCAGAGATTGACGAATCGTCGATTGTAGAACCCCCTGATGATGGTGAGAATCCCGTTTTTATTGATGGACATAAGTGTTGGCGACGATATCGGTTTGGGGGATGGGTTACCTATCTTGACAGTTATGACTGTGATACAATTAGAGAATTCTATGTGCGTCATGGAAAGTTGGAACCGCGAGAGTCACGTCAGCGAATAACACCGACT
>PWGL01000059.1 GCA_003554465.1 Candidatus Pacearchaeota archaeon | reverse complement strand
TTACAGCTGATGGTTTTTCACTACCAAAGTCCGACATCCCACACAAGGATCTTAAAAGATTGTACAAACGGGATCCTATCGTTCACAGGGAGGTCAACAAGGAGATCGAAGATCTGTTCGGCAAAGAACCTGTAGTCAAAACTGAAAATGAAGAGCTCAAAAAAGAGATCGAAGAGCTGCTCTTCGGAGATATCGCCCTCTACAAACTCACCAAGGAAGCTTCAAAGGGAGCATACCTAGACGGGATGGCCCTGATATATCTTAACTACGACGGCGATGAAGAGCTGGGAACCGAACCTGATACAATCGAAGAGGTGAAACAGGCCGGTGTGATCTATCACAAGGACGTGGAAGACTACAACCTCGAAGAGGACCTTTCCAGCGAGAAGTTCAACGAGGTGACTTCCTGGAGGGTCTCCGTAGGTGCAGGTCAGGACCTGATACACAGTTCAAGACTTATCCACGTGATCTACGATTCTATCTACGGTGATCCCTGGGGGATATCGAAGATAGCTCCGGAGTTCGACTATCACGCTTTCAGACAGGTGATAGTCGAGAGCATGGTCTCCACATTTTATCAGAATTCCAGCGGGATCAAAGCGTTCTCACTCCCGGACAAAGCTACCAAGAAGGAACGAGAGTACCTCGAGAAGAACATCAAGAAACTACGGGAGAAAGCGGAGATCATAATACCGAACGGGACCGAGATATCACACCCAGCTCCAGAGATAGCGGATTCTTCCGACGCTCTTGAGCATTTGATGGAGACGAGCACTTCCATGCCGTTCCCTCTTCTTACCGGAGTGAACGCTGGAGCTGTTACGGGGAGTGAAACTAACTTGAGGATATATTATATAGAGATCCAAAAGAAGAGGCGGAGGACCATCAACGATATGCTCGTTAGTAAGCTGAAATATCTGCAGGAGAAGGGTGCTCTGCCCGAGGGTGAGTTCGAGCTTGAGTGGGGTGATGTGTTCGAGATGGACGAGGAGACCCGGGCTACTGTGGATTACAAGAGGGCTATGACGATGGACAAGTTGGTGAGTGCGGAAGTGATGGATAAGAAAGAGGCGAGGGAGTGGTTTGAAAGTAATTTATAGTCTTTAAAAATTAACTTAAACTTTCTATTATTTTTTCCTTAGGTATTCTTATCTCCCTTAAAAGTATCACTTCAATAATCAATCCTAAGATATTAGTGAACTCTGGAATTCTAGATGTGTCGTAATTATCTATATCTTTATCGTAGTGTATAAGGTAATTTCTAGTATTTACCAAGGTGTCAATTTCTGATTTGATATCTAAAGGTAGTTTTGAAAAAACAGATCCATACTTTTCTAGAATTTTTTTAAGTTTATTCTTTAATGAAAATTCATTAGCATACTTGAATGTACCATCTTTAAGATGTGATTTAAAATCGCTGGGTAAATCATTTGGGATGTTATCGCATAGTTGTTCATAATATCCATCGTAAAACTCATCGTCAGTTATATATTTCTCACCATGTTCTACTCGATAATATGCTTCAAGAGCTTGTGTTAATGACAGGAACTTGTTTCTAGGGTATAAATTTGGATTATGGAAAAACTCAAAATAAAGATTGTATAGAGGTTTTAATTCCTCGGCCTTTTGATACCATTTTTTCATTGTTGAATCAAACTGATCTGATATATCATAAAGCATGAAGTTTGCCTTTTCTGGATGTAAGTGTTTAGGTATGTTTACTCCGCCTCTAAGCGGAAAATAAATATCTATCCCCTTTGGTTTTTTATCCCCCGGTTTTTCTATTTTGCCTTTAATCCAAATGGGTGTCATTATTTTTCTTGTCGCCAATCTCAGAAAATCTTGAAAAGTATAAATGTATTCAATTCCTTCATCAAAGGAAAATTTTTCTACTTTTGCACTAATTTTAACTATAGCATTCTCATCAATTTTTGCACCCCCTATACGTTTTGGTTTAATATTTGTTTTTATTTTTAATTCTAATAGTTTATTTTCTATTTCGGAAACTATACTCTCTGGAAACTCATAATCAATATTAAAATTATCTTCAGATCTAATTTTCTTTGGTGGATCATTTATGATACTGCCAGAGCAAGTCACACCCGTTATATTCATCCATTCTTGTAGTAACGGAAAACAAGCTTCAATACTATCAAATTGAATGTTGCTATTTTTAAAATGTTCTCCTAAAAATATTTCTTTTGCAATATATTCTACCGGTGTTGCAACTACGTCTTTACTTATAAAGCTAAAATTATTTTTTGAACAATACCTCAATGTTACCCTTTTTCCCGTTGTTGTCACGCCCAAAATAATTTCTGGCCTAAAATCTTTAACACCTATTTCAAGTTCTGAGAAAATATGCAATTTTACCCAATTATTCGGAGTGAATGTAGCTACACCACCTACCTTTTTATCTGGATTTTCTGGTAACCACCAATAACCTCTAAATTCCCTATTTTCAATCATATAAATAGGTTATTAATTTCGTTAATATAATAGTTATTCCTTACAAACATACATTAGAAATATAATAAATTTCTTTTTTTCTGACCTGATAAACTCTTATATATCCTCCGCCCCCAATCCAACTCAATCAAATGGTCCAAACAGACGAGAACCGCTTTACATTCGCCGTAAAACTCAGCAATCAAATTCTGAGTTTCGGAGGAATTCATTTTGAATTCCTGTTGAGGGGCGGCGATGGAGAGCTACTTTTTTCCTCCGATTATATCACTTCTTTCAAGTTTGATCTATCGGAGAACAGCCTATCCGCCACCGTAGATACTGGTGAAGCTGATGAACCGGTTTTCGTTACGGATGGTGATACCGATGAACACTGATAAACAGTTGATCAAAGAAACGGTAGTCAACGACTCACGCCTGATCCAAGAGATGGACTTCGTCAGTGAATCCTTAGAACTCGAAGACTCCTGGAGAACCGAGGACGAGTTCATGATAGCCCCTTTTTCCTTCATGTCCGAAACTGTAACACATAACGGATTGAAAACATGGTCTGAGATCTGTAAAACGTGGAGGATGTGGGAGAACAGACCGGTTTGCTTCGACCACCCGCAGACCGAGGTGGTCATGGATCCGGAAGATGTTATCGGGTACATACGGAACGTCAAGAAGAACG
>PWGL01000014.1 GCA_003554465.1 Candidatus Pacearchaeota archaeon | reverse complement strand
TGAGGTAGGCCCGGATTAACTTGAGCACTCTTTTGTCCTTTACTTTCCTTGCCACCAAACTCATCAACTTATCATGGTTTACGGTATCAAAATATTTAGCAAGGTCGATGTCTACCACCCATGTATAGCCTGCTTCGATGTGGTCCTTAGCCTTGAGTACCGCTTCTTTGGCACTTCTTCCCGGCCTGAATCCGTTGCTGTGCTCGGAGAAGTCCGGGTCGAAGATGGGGGTTAATACCTGTAAAATGGCCTGCTGAATCAACCTGTCAAGCGTAGTGGGCACGGTCAACACAAACTGCACTTTATCACAAAGAACCTTTGGGAAAAATAACTATTAATCACCCCTTTCATCCTTTAAAAGGTTGCACTTTTGAAGTGATAAAGATAAAAAAACTAAACGGTATCCGCTACTATTCGCTAAAAAAAGACCAAGGTGTTTTTTGTGTCTCTGAAACCTGGACCGATCGCTACCCTTCTTTTAGTTCTGTAGAATCTTCTCCGCCAATTTTAAGCCCTTATTTAATGCGAGAAGTACTAATATTAATCCACTCATTAGATGATTTAGCCAATGATTAAGCGAAATAAATATTGACAAACCACCAAGGAGGAGGTATAATCTTATCATGATAAACGATAACAAGAAGCTAAAGTCCCTTACAACCGATGAACTGCTCTCTCATCGTCAAATTTTAATAGCTTCGGCACCCCCATTGGATCTTTTGCGCGGTTCTTTAATCACCCGAAACGTTAAATGCGGCAAGCCAAACTGTCGCTGTGCTTCCGGTCAGGGTCATCCAAGCCTGTATTTCTCCAGTTTCCACAAAAGCAAAAATAGCATTGATTATGTGCCGGCAAAGTGGGAACCGTGGGTCAAAGAACGTTTGGAAAATTATCACCGTTTGCAAGAGCTGATTATCAACCTTTCTGAAATTAACTTAGAATTACTGCGCCGCCGGATAAAAGATTAACCTTTAGTAGGAGGCGAGTAGCTTGTCTGCTTCGGCTTTATCTGCGCTGGTAGGCCCTGAACGGGTAGATGAGTTCGTCTGTGCTTTCGCCTCCATGCTGACGTCTTTCTTAACAGCGCAACAAGAAAGGAGTGAACATGAACCAAAAAGTTTGTCCCCAGCACTTGAACAGGACAGCGTTTGTCTATATCCGCCAGTCGACCATGACCCAGGTTCGTTTTCACCAGGAAAGCACGGAGCGGCAGTATGCTTTAAAGCAGAAAGCCTTGGACTTGGGCTGGACCACGGAGCAGATCCAGGTGATCGACGAAGACCTGGGTCTGTCCGGAACAAAAAAGTCAAACCGGCAGGGCTTTCAGAAACTGGTAGCAGAGGTGACCCTGGGCCGGGTGGGAGCAGTTTTCGGCTTGGAGATATCTCGTCTGGCTCGCTCTTCAGCAGATTTGCTGCGCCTTTTGGAGCTGTGTGCCCTGTTCGATACCATTGTCGTGGACGAGGATGGTATTTATGACCTGAATGACTTCAATGACCGGCTTATCCTCGGCTTCAAAGGGACCATGAGCGAAGCGGAGCTGCATTTTTTACGCAGCCGCCTGCTTGGCGGAAAGAAAAACAAGGCTCACAAAGGTTTGCTTCGTTTTCCCTTACCGGTCGGTTATTGCCATGACCAGGAGGGCAACACCGTTTTCGATCCTGATGAGGAAGTCCAAACAGCGGTAAGACGTGTTTTTTCTGTTTTTAAATCAAGCGGCAGCGCCTATGGTGTGGTTAAATATTTTTCCCAAAACAACTTCCACTTTCCCAAAAGAGCTTACGGAGGCACATGGAACGGCAAACTAATTTGGGGCACTTTGACCCATGGAAGAGTGATCGGGATGTTAAAAAACCCCGCCTACAGCGGCGCCTATGTTTTCGGCCGCTACAAAACCCAAAAAAGCCTGGACGAAAATGGTCAATTCAAACAGCGAACCACCAGGTTACCGCAAGAGCAGTGGGAAGTGCTGATTTATGACCATCATCCCGGATATATTAACTGGGAAAAATACGAAAAAAAACCTTAAACAGCTGGAAACAAATCGCACCAACGCTTTTGTTAGCGGCCCTGCCCGGGAAGGTTGTGCCTTACTGCAAGGACTGGTTCTTTGCGGGCGTTGCGGCCGGCGAATGACTGTGCGCTATACCGGCAACGGCGGTATTGTTCCCCTGTATGAGTGCCGCAAACATTGGGAAAACGGCCAAAATGTTACTTGTTCCCACCTCAGGTGCGAACCGGTTGATCAGGCGGTGGTCAAAAGAGTGATGGAGATGATCAAGCCCGCCAATTTAGAACTCGCCCTTCTATCTTTAGAAAAGCTCCTTCACCAGGAAGATGAAATCGAGATGAGCTGGAAGCTGGCCCTGGAGCGAGCTCAGTATGAAGTAGATAGGGCCCAACGTCAGTATGATTTGGCTGAGCCGGAAAACCGCCTGGTAGTCCGTAACCTGGAGACAAAGTGGAACGAAAAACTTAAAGCTCTCGAAGATATGCAAAAAGAACATGAAAAACATCGCCTTAACCATTTATGGCAACCATCTGTCAAAGAGCGAAATGATATCTTGAACCTGGCAAATGATCTTCCCCGGATCTGGAACGCACCCAGTACTACTTTTCAAGACAAAAAGCGTATTCTCCGCCTTTTGATTGAAGATGTGACTATTACTTGCCAGGCCAGAAATGAAAATGTTAGCCTTGGTATTCGCTGGCGTAACCGGGGCCATGAAGTTATTCAAACCACAAAACTGCTACCAAAAAGCATGGCCCGTAAACACCCACCTGATCTCATAGAAAAGGTAACCAGGTTGGCTGTAGAAATGACCGACTTTGAGATAGCCGAGCACCTTAACCAGACCGGTTGCAGAACTCAAGAAAACAGGCTATTTACCAAGGCTTCGATCAACTGGATCCGTTTTCGTTACCGTATTCCCGGACCAAAAGGTGGTGACGGCTACACAGTTAAAGAAGCTGCTGAGCATTTTGGTGTAAGCGCTCACGTAATTTATTACTGGATAGAAAGAAACATGCTTACCGCTACAAAACAGGCACCCGGATGGCCCTGGAAAATCAAGTTTGATTCTGAAACTGAACAAAAGTTGTTTGAAAAGGTCAACCAGTCATCCCGTATTGCTAAAACTATTTGAGTAGGGTAATAT
>PWGL01000012.1 GCA_003554465.1 Candidatus Pacearchaeota archaeon | reverse complement strand
TCTTCCACGACCTCGGCGTCGAGACCGGACCGCTCGAAGAGGTCGATTACCTCCTCGGGATCGAAGTCGACGCCAAGCAGCGTCTCGATCCGGGCGTGCGAGACTACTTTCTCGGACACCTCGAAGTCCGGCCTGTGGAGTTCGCGGTCGGAGTACTCCACGACGACATCCTCGATAGTCGCACCACGGGCGTCGAGTGCGTAACAGATGATCGCACACATCCGGTCGATCGTCCACTGATCAGTGCCAGTCAACTCGACGAACAGATCACGGGAATCCGTCGACACCTCGGTCCGGCGGCCGTTGATCACCGGCGGGAACGAGAACAGGCCGATATCGTCGTAGATCGCGGGATACCGGTCGTACTCGCTGACGAGATCCGCGTACGTCTCGCCGGTCGGATGCTCTTCGAGAACCTGTCCGGGGATAAGCTCCCGATCGGAATCGAGTGGGACGAACCGGTCACCGTCGGGAGCGACGCTCGTGTAACGAATGCTGTTGGTCGTTCGCTCCTCGCCCGCAGTGGGGTCGAGCGACGTGCCCTTCAGCATCGTGAGATCGTGGATACCGATCGCACCTTTTGCACGCTTTCGACCCATGGTCGCGTGGAGCTTCTCCTGTAGCTGGATCAGCGAGTCCAGCGCGTCTTCGCTCAGGTTGACGCCTCGGATTACGGCACCGGTCACGTACGGACGCTCCTCGGGGGCGTCCTCAACCTCGATCACCCAGTCCGCGTCGTTCGTGTTCGGGACGTGGACGCCGCGGTCGTCGCCGTACTGATAGCGCAGCGACCGGGCGATCCCCTCGACTGAAAGCCGATCCAGCCGGTCGGGAGCGAACTCCAGTTCGAACTCGCCGTCCTCGGTCGATCCCTCGTATTCGAGACCCAGCGAGAACAGGTCGTCTTTGAGCTGTTCGTCGGATTTCTCCTCGTGGTCGGTCAGGTCGCGCAGTTCGTCGGGGTCGACATCGACTGTTGGCATCAGTACATCACCTCCGTCTCCCGCAGCAGTTCGAGATCACACAGCGTGCCGTGGACGTCGCGGATGTCCTCGAAGCCGTAGATCAGCATGAGCAGGCGTTCCAGCGCGAGCCCCCACGCCATCACGTCACACTCGACGCCCAGCGGTTCGAGCATCTCCTCGCGGAAGATGCCGCTGTTCCCGATTTCGATCAGTTCGCCCGTCTCGGGATGAGTCCCGAACAGTTCGAAGCTCGGCTCCGTGTAGGGGTTGTAGTGCGGTTTGAACTCGATATCAGTGATGCCGAACTGGGCGTAAAACTCCTCGAAGGTACCCATCAGGTCACGCACGGAGAGGTCCTCGGCCATCACCCAGCCCTCGATCTGGAAGAACTCCAGGAGGTGGGTCGGATCGAGCGTGTCGTTCCGGTAGACCTTCTCGACGCTGAAAAATCGCTGTGGCGGTTCGAGCTCGCCGACCTGCTCGCCGGAGAGATAGCGAGTTGAGAGACTGGTTGTGTGTCCACGTAGCGCGAGCGCACGCGCGAAGTCCTCGTCCCACGGGGAGTGGTAGCCGTCGCCGTGCTCGCCGACGCCCTCGCGGTGGGCACGCTCGACGCGCTCGACGAGGTCGGCGGGGAGCTCGTCGATCTCCCGTGGGTTGTCCATGGCAAAGCGGTCCCAGTGGGTCCGTGCGGGATGGTCCTGGGGCATGAACAGACAGTCGTTGATCCAGAAGTCCGCGTCGACGTGTGGCCCCTCCATTTCCTGAAAGCCCATCCCGACGAGGACGTCTTTGACCCGTTCTGCCGTCTGGCGGAGGATGTGAACCCGCCCGCCATTGAACCGTTCGGCGTCGGCTTCAACGTTGTACTCGGCGAACTCGACGTCGTCCCACTCGCCGCTTGTCAGCAGTTCGGGCGTCACCTGTCCGACCGTCTCGGCCGTATCGATGCCGGCCATCAGCTCCGTAACGGCCCGCTCCGTGAGCGTGACCTCGCGAACCGTCGTCTCAGATCGATCGACCAGCCCACGACGCTCGAGCTGATCGAGCGTCTCCGAATCGACCGCGACGGCATCTATCGGACTCTCGCCCGCGTCGGCGAGCTCGTCGAGTGCGTTTGCCTCGGTGTCAGCCGCCGGATCGGCGTCCGAATCGGCCGTAATCTCACCGCTGTCGATCGCGCCGTACCCTTTCCGGGCGTAGTTCGAGAGCGCGATATCGACCTGTGGCCCCTCGAGCCCCGACGCGCCGATCGCCTGTCCCATCGGGACGGGATCAGTATCGGCGTCGGCCTCGAGTGCGGCCTCATAGAGCCTGATCTCGGGCAGCTGTTTCGTGGCGTACTCTCCACCCTCGTCGGTGAGTGCGATCGTTTCGTCAACGCGTTCTTCGACGGCGACCAGCCCCTCGTCTTCGAGTTCGAAGACGGCGCCGGTGACTGTCTCCGGTGGGAGCTCGGTCGCCGCAGCGAGGGCGTCGACGGACCGTGCCTCGTCTGCGCTCGCGGCCTCAACGACCGCGACCTGTGGTTCGGGAAGTTGCATTCGCTTATCTGGATTGCCGTGGGTCGGTCAGTTAGCGGTTCCGACTCGGATCGGCGCTCGGAGATGGTGCGGTCGACGATCGCGAAACCGTCTCACTGTCGATCAACACACGTGTGCCTGCGCCGCCGACACTGTCGCGGACGGTTTCGCCGACGACGGCCGATGTGGCCACCGCCGGATCCACCGGCCCGTTACCGGGCGAAAAAGAACCCGAATCCCGATCGCGTTCGCTGTGGCTGGCGGACGACACCGGCATGGACGCGAGATTCGGCTGCCATACCCGATCGATGACCCGATCGGGACAAAAACCTTGCGGGTTTCTCACACGGATCGGCGGTGTGGCCGTCCGGACGATATCCCGATTGGATCGCTGTTCGTGACCTGCGTCGACTCGCGTTGCGTACTCCGAGACCCGTGTCGGTCCGGTTCCCTAGTTCGAGACCCGCGTCGACTCGATCGATCCCGAGTCGACCCAGACGAACCCCGATTCCTCGGCGGCGGCCTGTGCCGTCTCGACGGCTCCCGGATCGAACGCCTCTTCGAACTCGATTCGGGTCTCTTCGGGCTCGACCGCTGGCAACTCTGGCAGGAATTCGTCGTCCTCGAGCAATCCTTTGACCGAGACGTCCCCGCCGGTGGTCAGGGCCGCCCCGAGTGC
>PWGL01000118.1 GCA_003554465.1 Candidatus Pacearchaeota archaeon | reverse complement strand
TATGACTACTGACCTTACATCATCCTATCATCCGTTATTCTTCATCGCCGCCGTTGCCGTTGGCATTGACTCCGACACCGCCAAAGTTATATCGCTCTCCACGGCGACCGATAATAGCACCTGCCTACGATGCCCTCTCTTTGTGATAATGTTACCTGATTTTTCGATAGATGGCACCACTTACGTGCTCTACCAATGTTAGGTGATTAGTCCCTGCTTACTCACCTCCATTGCCACTTAGTAGCGAATTTCCGGCTATTGTTTTTTGCTCTCCTCGTCTCCCGATTAATTCAAACTTCGTATCGTTGAAAGTAATAGTCTGGCGCTTATTACTGGTATAGGCCGGGTCTTCACTGGAAGCGGGCACTGTTTTACGGTTTCCATTTTTATCCTGCCAGAAGGTTACTCGCGGAGATAAACCCCGCACCAGTGGGGGCACATCGTCCTCTGAGGTTACTGGCTCTAAATCTGAAAACGCAGAGATTAAGTCCTCATCGCGGAGAATCCCCCATTTTCTACCACCCTCGTCCGTGTATTTGTACCATAGTCGCCGTCCTAGTAATTGTGGCATTTCTACTCACTCCTATTCCTCTGTCGTTTCTTCTTTATTCCAGTTTATCAACTCAGCCTCAATCTCAGCATTGTTGACCTCTGCGATTATAAAATCATCGGCCAAGGTCGGTTTCACAAATATCTGAGTTTTGAATTGTATTTCATGTTTTTCGCCGTAGCTTTCGCCGTCTCTAAGAAATTGAATCCAGCCGGCGGGGAATTTTGTACTATCTGAGTTTTCTGCTATCCATGTCGTGCCTCGATTGGGTGGAGTGGTGATTTCAGTGCGCACCGCTTCACTAAAATCACTCCATTGGGATGCTTGGAGGCGGGCATTTTTATTTGCTAGGTTTTGTAAATTTCCTAGCAGTGGCTCGTAGATGAGAGGAATTTCTTTTTCTTCAGTTTCTGTAGAGAGGATCCCATCTTCTTCGGAGACAACCTCCACATCTCTGCTCGCTTCGATAAATTGCCCGCACCGCTCTTGCTCTTTCCTCGATCTAGCATCAACCACCTGATCTAGTAATGTCTGGAACACCGACGCTTGGGACTCAGGAGCTTCTGCGGAAATAACTACCCCTACCAATTCCCCATCCTGGCATAGCTGTAGCGTCGCTGATATTGTCTCTGTCTCCTCCTCCTCATCTTCTAATTCCTCGATTGCATCCAGAATATCCGCAGCGGAAACGCCCGGGAGGGGGGTAGGTATTAAATCCGCTATTCTATCGAATACATCGCGCCAAAATTCACCGGGGGTGGGAATGATATCACCCAATCCATCTGGAAGCAAATCCCTGATATCAGGAGGCCCTACGAATTCATCCGTATCAGGTGGAACGAAACCCGGAGGGTCGTTCGAGTCGTACTCAAAAACAACGTCATCCCCCTCAAAATAAATTTCGTACTTATCCCCTTCAACCGTCCGTTTATCTTTATTGATAGTGATTTGCTCTTTGTTGATAAATTTATCATCCCCCTCAATATTTATATCAATGACGGTGTCTTCCTCTACTGGGTCTTCATCTCCGTATGGAGGTGCTGGAGGTGGTGGCTGAGGCGCGCCACATTCTGGGCGTTCGTCTGGGTCAGACTCCAACTCTATATTTTCGATGCCCCAATCCTGTATTATCGCATGACTTCCGAGTATTCTGGGACATTCACCGTCAAAGTATTTATTCCCGCTAACCGAATCAGGGTTATAAATTTCTTCTGTTTTTTCACCGTTAGCGTCTTGGATTGTTGCCTCAACTGTGCGATTTTCTAGGTTTTGAGGGTCTATCTTTTCGTATGTAATAGACGAAACGGGGGCGACTACAAACACCTCTGTCTCAATAGTCCGCCTCTCACACGTGGACCGACTACCGATTCTGGCTAACGAATTTACGAAAAAAGTGATTTTAAATTCCGCTCCGTCGCAGTTTTGCAGTTCCTCCGGCACTTCATCTTCTTCCTTTTGGATTGAGTCGTTGTCAGTTTTGGGCTTATCCTCATCATCCAAATCGCAAACCACATTATCATAAAATGACCTGACGCCTAGTAAATCTGAGGTGGGAATCCACTGCGCAGGCGAATTTTTCCATACATCGCAGACCAATTCTCTAGCGCCTTCCATCAAATCATCTATTGTATCGCGCTCGCTCTCTACCCTATCTCTGACCTCAGAAATCCCCCTGCGCACCCGTTTAAGTACCATCGTTTTTTTTTCTACTACTCCTCCCATTGGGGGCTTTTTGTGAAATCATCATCATCCTAGCACATGCTGTCAAATTTTTATTCCCAGATAGGGGAATCCCACGGGATACCTGTCCACCGTTCGTATGCAGTATGTCTTACCCCTCCTGCTACCCCCACTCTGGATTGTGCGCCATCAGGGAGTTCTATGGAGATGTCCCGTGACCACATAATATCAGGCGAGCCCACCTGAATCCCTGATAAATATTTTTTGATGAGTTTCTGGGTGAGGTTAAGGATATTATTTTTGATTATTTTCCGAAGCCCCCCATAGGCTGACCACCACTGTGAAGGTAGGCAGGATTCCAGCCCCTGCTCCTGAATCTCAGATAGGATTTTCCCGCCCTTACTCATGTATTTAGAGATGTAGCGAGTAGCCGATTTCCGTACTCGCTTTACATCGACAGACCCCCCACTGCCTGTGAATTGTGAGTCATCACCGAGAAAGTTTCTTAAAGTTCTATTCCATATATTCGTAATACATTCGGCGGTCATATACCATCTCCACCGCCTACCTGCTGATTTGGCTACAAATACTATATGGAGATGAGGCGCTACCTCTCCTCGGTTTCTAAATCTCTTCTCCTGAATTTCCGTAACGCATATAATCTCCGTTGGGGCTTGCTGTCTCTCCAGCTCTCGCCTCAGCTCATCGCAGAATCGTCGGGTAACTTTTGCCCAGTTCTCAGCCAGATAGTACAGCTCGACTGCATCTAATCCGTGGTTGGCGCTAGGGAGGGTAGCAGTCATGAACCCCAGTCTCTCTTTTCCATACCTGCGCTCTAGAAGTGCTGAACCTGAACGCACCTGCCTTTTTCCGTAGCTGGTGATTCCATTTTTACCGTACCGCTTTTTCTGATGCGACAATTCTGAAGGTCTGTTAAATCCAG
>PWGL01000102.1 GCA_003554465.1 Candidatus Pacearchaeota archaeon | reverse complement strand
ATTGAAGAGCGAAAAGTCTGTTACGACCTGGGAATTGATAATATCGAACGTGTCATTGACCCAGAAACCGTCTCAATGATTCAGTTTGAAGTTGTTCGTAGGCAGATTAATGAAGAGCACTACCACAGAGAAACAGGTTTCGTTAGTGACCGAAGCACTCTGGATAACTATGTTTACTACCACACAGCAACCCTTCCAGATTGTGAAGAGATTAAACAGCACTATTACAATTTAACTATGAACCACTTCGTTAAAGGTTATGACGTTATAATTTATGTAGCTCCTGGAATACCTTTACAGGACGATGGCTTCAGGCACACTAACGAACGAATGCAAAAAATTATAGATGAACATATTAGATTTTACCTGTCTGCTGTAAACACCAGGGCTAAAGTTGTGAGACTTCACGAAAAAGACGGGAGGCTTGATTTAGCTATAAGAGCAATTGGGGAGGGGTAAACCGTGAAACACATGGCTATTTATCTTTCAATTTCAGTCATGCTGTTGGTGTCGATTTTCGCTTTGGTAGAATTACAAAAAACCAGAGAAGCATTGGCCGAAGAGACAGAATACCGAGAAGAACTTGAAGAAGAAATTGTAACCGTGGAAGCTGAAAATAAGAAGCTCAAAACCGACAATAAAAAACTTGACGATAAATTATACCAAGTTAAAAAAGAAAACCGTAAAATGCAGGACATTCTCTATGACCTAAACGAAACTTATAAAGTAGTAATGAACAGTGAGGCCACCAGTAACATGGTGGTCTCCTGCTCTTCAGGACTAACCGCAGACATGTTCGAACGTGCGTGGGAAAACCTGGGAGCAAACAATTTTGCTGGAAGTGGAAAAGCGTTTGTTAAAGCAGAAAAAGAAACAGGAGTAAACGCATTATTTCTTGCTGGTGTCTCTGTTTTAGAAACAGCGTGGGGAAATTCATATTTAGCTCAAACAAGAAACAATTATTTTGGGTGGGGAGCATACGACCGCAATCCGTTAAAATATGCTAAAAGCTTTAAATCCATGGAACACAGCATAATGCACGTGTCTGAACGAATTGAAAGAAACTATTTAAACCGTGGTAGAGAAACAGTCGAAAGAATTGGAAGACGCTATGCCACTGACCCATATTGGGACAGAAAAGTGATTAATGCCATGCGAAGAATACTTCGAGCTTCCTTAAAAGAAAAAGAAGAAAAATTAAAACAATTTGGTTGAAAATAGAATAATTGACAAGGTTTGCCAACGCATGTTATAATGTAAGTGTAGGAGGAAAAAGTTACCAAGAAAGGAGGAACCACTTTAATGCGGAAATATTATCTTAGTTTTAATTACGGGGCGATGTTTAATAGTGGAGACGACCTAATTGTGGAAATAGAAAATCCTGAAGTAGCAGACAGAGATAGGTTTTTTAAAGTGGTGGAACGGTGTATTGATATCATAAAAGAGAGAAAGGAGAAAAGAGAACATGAACCTGAAGCTGAATAAATCCTTCAAGCAATTCAAAGAAGCTGGTTTTCCGTGGACAAGGGAAGAACCGATTATATCTGGAGAGACCATTAACGACCTGAAAGCAATTTTTCCTTTCGTTAAAATTAAAACAGTAGACGATTTTGACGTTTTAGTTCAGATGAAGTGGAACCAGTTATGTAAAATGAAACTTCAAGGAATAGCTCATGGGTTTAAGAGCTTGAAACAGGTTCGAAAATGGATGGTTCAAGATGGCCATGCTCCTGAATTAGGACAGTCGTTAATCAAAATAGGGAAACGCATTCTATTAGTAGAACATTCTCCTCAGAAGTCACCCTGTATTGGCTGTAAAAAATCCTGGCATGCGGATAGAAACTGCAATTGTGCAGAATTTTGTGAACAGCTTAAAATCTGGAAAGGAGAGGAGGTGAAATAAATGGATTTCGCACAACATCTTTTAACCATCCTTATGTTAGTGGCTGTAGCTTTGGGTATTTTTGGAACCGTGGGAGAGAGGGACAATAAAGCCAAGTTGGTGTATCTGGCCATGGGCGTAGCTTTTACAGCACTTCTAATTTGGAGGTTCTAAAACCATGGAAAACAAAGGAACGGTTTACCTGCTTTGTTTCGATAAGCCTTATAAACACGCCAGACACTACATAGGTTTCTGTGAAAATGGCAACGTTGAGAAAAGAATAAACAGACACTACAAGGGAAACAGTTCAAGACTTCTCAGGGCAGTGGCCAAAGCAGGTGTAAATTGGGAAGTTGTTAGAACCTGGGAGAACGTGACCAGGAATTTTGAAAGAAAGCTTAAAAATCAGAAAAACGCTAAAAAACTCTGTCCCAGGTGTTCAGAAGTGGTCCGAAACCCGAAAACGGAGGTGTAAGCTCTTGAAGTATAAAATGGTTTTCGATGTAATCTTCATGAATATTAACAAAAGGAAACGCAGGGAAGCCAAAGAAGTGCGGATGGAAACAGAAGAGGGAGCTGGTTACGCCATACAAGAAGCAAGGGATTTATTGAAAGATAGGTTCCTCAAAGAGCACCCATACGTTTTCGGTGTTTGTATTAAAGAAATAAAGTTAATTAAAGATGGAAAAGAGCTTAAAGCAGTGTAAAGGAGGAGAGCGATGGTCATTCAAAAACTTAAAATAGTTAACCCAGGCGAAGGGACTTTGATGGTCAGAGGTAAAAAGAAGGTGCAGTTTGCTCTTAATAAACTACAAGGAACTAAATACACCATGGAACGTTACAACCGCAACAAAGCGAAAATTATAATTGAAAAAGGAGGGTAAAAGCGTTGTTCGAAATCGAAATAAGATGTGACGAATGTAACAGTTCAATAACTGAGGGCGAAGAGCTATATTGTCGAAGTTGTTATTCACAAGTGGAAGAACTGGAAGCAGAAAATGAAGAATTGCAAAGTGAAGTGGAGAGGTTAGAAGGGCAAGTTGAAGAGTTAGAAGAGGAAATTCAACAATTAAAGGAGGAAGATTAAAAATGTTCGGTCTGTTTAGGTAAAAGCCTGTTGAGTTGGAAGCAAAGAAGCCTGGAGTAGAAATTAGAGTAATAAACAATTTAGGGCAAGAAAGGATTTTTCACGGGGAATTTGAGCAGTGGCTATACTCGTTAGAGGCAGCCGAAAAGATACTGGAAGGAGGCGGGGCGTGATGCCTTGTAGAGAAAATGCTGATTTATTTTGGTGGCTTAAAAGGCTTGGCATAAGAAAAACTTTTAATAAAAGAAT
>PWGL01000097.1 GCA_003554465.1 Candidatus Pacearchaeota archaeon | reverse complement strand
GCTGGGGAGGAAACAAGGGCCTGCCTTCATTAATAACAATATTGATGCTGTCTTCAATCCTCCAGGAACGGTCTCCATCTTCCAGGACAAGATCAAATAAGTTTTTACCGCCTTCAGGCTTGATTTCGATATAGTCGGGCAGTCCGGAAGTGTGGCTGAGCAGGTGAGCCAGGGTGATTTTGTCGCTGTAATCAGTCCCGTCTTTAGTGCGATGTAAGCCTGCGGTCATTTTTTTCGGTAAAAACCGGGTTAAATAATCATCAAGTGAAAGCTGCCCCTGTTCGTAAAGTTTTAGAACAGCCGCTGCAATAAAAAGCTTGGTCACGCTGGCTGTCCAGAAGGGGTTGCCGGTGTCAATTTTTTCAACCCCCTCTTCAGCTGCGCCTTCTACTTTAGCCCAGCGAAGCGCGCCATCTCCGCTTTCCACGGCTAAAACAGCATGCTTAACCTGCTTTGTTTTGACCAAATCTTGAAATAGTCGGTCCAGTTGATCTTTCAAGTTATCCACCTCATCAGTTTTTAAAAGGTGCCTTGCTTCGGCAATAATTATACTATATCTTCAGGGGAAAGTGATAGATGCCAGGTCTTATATCCTGGCAGCTGGAGGGGGTAGTTATAAGCATCTGCAGGAAGAGGTTATGCAAGGTGGCCTGGCACCCACTGGTAGACCTCCTGGAACCGCCGCACATAGGTTATGCGGGTGATATCAACCAGGATCAGGCTTGAAGTAGAAGACTTGATAAACTTTTCCAGGTAGCTGTGTCTTTTGACCAGCAGCCCCGACCACCGCTCAATTTCTTCAGGATCTTCAAGAGGCCTGGCTGCGCCGGTAATGGTAAGAGCCCGGATCAGGTTTATACTTTCCGGCTGCTGGTCGCGGTTGTCAATCAAAAGGGAAACATTCTTGTTCTTGGTAACCAGGTGATATTTTTTGGTCTGGGAGGGGGTGGAAAAAGCCAGGTGTTTGAGCTCTTCATCTACGGCAAAGCTGATTAAACTGGTATAAGGCTGGCTTTCATCATGGGTGGCAAGCACAGCAAAGGGCTGCTCAAAGCAAAGCGCTTTGATCTCTGATTCTACCTGGTCCCTGTCGCCTTCGATCTTGCCGGGGACAACATCAACAAAATCCGGCTCATCATATTGTTTATTCACCAGGCTACCTCCTGAAATAGGATTTCATGATCATAAATGTAATTCGACAGGACTTTTCCTATTGCCTGCTTTTAAATAACAAGTGGGGCGTAACATTTGCCTAACTCCAGAGCAATTTGAGTTTATAAATATGACAGATGAAACGTCCCCCTGTCATGTGCCCCTGTCATGTAAGGCAGATGAAACGCCCCTTGCCTTAAAGCGGTTTGGTGTAGGCGGTTTTAACAGTGGTGTAAAACTCGATGGCGTAGCGCCCCTGTTCACGCGGGCCGTAACTGGATTCTTTTCGGCCGCCAAAGGGGACATGGTAGTCAACGCCGGCGGTTGGCAGGTTGACCATGACCAGGCCGGCTTCGGAATTGCGTTTGAAGTGTGAGGCATATTTCAGCGAAGTGGTGCAGATTCCTGACGAAAGCCCGTAATCAGTATCGTTGGCGGTTGCCAGGGCCTCTTCGTAATCCTTCACCGGGATGACGGCAGCCACCGGTCCGAAGATTTCTTCGCGCGCAATGCGCATTGAATTTTTCACCCCGGTAAATAGCGCCGGGGAGAGGTAAAAACCTTCGGTATCGCGGTTCAGCCTTTCACCGCCGCAGGCCAGGTTTGCGCCTTCTTCCTGGCCGATGTTCAGGTAATCAAGGTCTTGATCGAACTGCGACTGGTCGACAACCGGGCCGATATGGGTGCCTTCTTTGAGAGCATTGTCAACCACGAGGCCTTTCATGCGTTCAGTCAAAGCGTCAACAAACCTGTCGTGGATGTCCCGGGTGACGATTAAACGCGAGGATGCGGTGCAGCGCTGTCCGGTGGAGAAAAACGCGCCGTTGACGGCGCACTCCACGGCGGTTTCAAGATCGGCGTCGTCGAGGACAACGAGCGGGTTCTTGCCGCCCATTTCAAGCTGGAATTTAGCACCGCGCGCAGCGCAGGCTTCCGCCACTCGTCTGCCGGTTTCAACCGACCCGGTAAAGGTAACGGCGGTAACATCAGGATTCTCGAGGATACTCTGGCCCACCTCCGAACCGCTGCCCATCACCAGGTTGAATACGCCTTCCGGGAGGCCGGAGCGAGACAAAATCTCGGTAAGCACCGAGGCGCACCCGGGCACGAGGTCGGCCGGTTTGAAGACGACGCAGTTGCCATAGGCAAGCGCCGGCGCAATTTTCCAGGCCGGGACAGCGATCGGGAAGTTCCAGGGAGTGATGACACCGATAACGCCAAGCGGTTCTCGTGTAACTTCGACGCTGACTCCGGGACGCACCGAGGGGACGATGTCTCCTTCGGTCCGCAAAGCCTCACCGGCAAAGAACTTGAAAACCTGTCCGGCGCGTGTTACTTCTGTGATTCCTTCGGCAAGGATTTTACCCTCTTCGCGGGATAACAGGCGGCCGAGCTCCTCCTTGCGGGCAAGAATTTCCGAACCGACGAAGTCGAGCACGTTAAAACGCTGCTGCGGTGTCGTGTGCTGCCAGGTTTTAAAGGCTTCTTTCGCTGCCGCGATTGCCTGCCTGGTTTGATCATTGTTCGCGCGGCTGTAAACTCCGACGACATCGCTGAGATCCGAAGGGTTAATGTTCTCGGTCGTTTTATCGCTTTCGACCCAGCTTCCGCCAATGAAATTTTTATGGACGCTCATCATTTAAGCCCTCCTTAAGGGGGTGTGGTTTCGGGTTGCTAAAGGTTTTAGCGGCGCAGGTTTGCGCCTCTACCTTGTAAGATGAAGGTTTCCTTTTGTGGCTTGAGTATAGCAATGCGCCGGCGATACTGTCAAACACGACGCCCGGCCTGGGAGCTAACATGAAAAACCCCCGGGCAATTGGAAACAGCCCAGGGGTTGTAAGAAAGGTTTTTTTGATCATCTACCCGCTAGTGTAAGAGGCAAAAGGGCTTTCTTATCAATTGATATCTTTAGTTTTAGGGGATGACAGGCATTTCGTTTACTTGAAATATTTCTAATAATCCGTTAGTATTGAAATACAAGTTGACAGCTTCCTCATCTCATTATTTTATGGTAGGCTTTTATAATCGTATTTTCCTGGCGACTAACAACCTCACTTTTTAATCCGACCCT
>PWGL01000124.1 GCA_003554465.1 Candidatus Pacearchaeota archaeon | reverse complement strand
TGCCGTTGAGCTATGCCGGCTTGCACACTTATTTTAACTCATAAAGCCCGCCACATCAAGACATTTGAACAATAATTTCCTGGCAACTGCCGATTGTATGTAAATTTAAAAGCGGTCAAGCCTTACCACAAGCCCCTAGGTAAAACTTTTGGAGTGCTCCTTCCTTCCCCAAATTTTAACTAGCTTTCTTTTAACACCGCGATCCGCAATCGCCATTTTCATGACCGTCATGTTCGCAAAGGCTTTCTCCTCCGCTTAGTCCACCTTCTTTATATCTAGTTACCACCTCTTCTACAGAGCCGGTAACTCCTACTATAAAATCGATGCCTTGTTCAGTGAACAGCTGCTGGGCTCGAGGTCCCATACCTCCGGCTATAATTCCATGCACTCCTTTTTCCCCCAAAAAGCGGGGAAGAAATCCGGGCTGGTGACCAGGGTTTGGAACAAAGGATTTGTTTATCACTTCTCCGTCATCAAAGTCCACCAGAGTGTATCCTTCACAGCGTCCAAAATGTTGGGCCACCTGCTCTCCATCCGTAGCTAGAGCCAACCTTTTTGGTTCATAAGAATAACTTCCGTTCTTGTTGCTCGGAGAACTCTGCGAGGCGGCCTGACCGACATGAGCACTGGCTGCAGCATCATTTATTTTCTGGGCTTGACCCTCCTGATACATCTTAACCGCTTCTTTTAAAGACACTTCCGGTAAGCGAAACGCCTCCACCGGCACCGATTGAAGGACTCGCCAGGCTTTAGGCCCCACTTCGCCGGTAAGCAGAACATACACACCCTTATCAATTATGCACTGGGCGGCATTAATACCCGCACCGCTGGTTTCCCGGGCGCCGGGATTAGCTTCAAAATTCCATTCTCCTGTCTCTTCATCATAAAAAGCAAAGTAAGAACACCTGCCAAAATGCAGGCTCAGTAAAGCTTCCCGTTCGTTACCGCTGGAACTTAAGGCTATTTTCATGTTTGACTCCCTCCTGCTTGGCTAAAATTGTGTTGTTGCTCAAATGCTTTAAATAGTTCGCTTTGGTACTGCTCTACCTTACCGTTATCGCAACAACAATATTATGAACATATGCTCTTTCAAGTGTAAAATAATAGTGAGCATATGTCAAATATGTTGATAAAATTTATGATTCCACTGCATAAATTCAAGTTTTATGCCCATTTTGCTTTAAAGCTATTTGAAAATTTAATAGCAATTGTCAATTGTAGCGCCTTTTCCATACAAATTTCGGCATAGCATGTCAAACAAAGCAGTTATTTATCCCCATTTTCTGTATCATTCCAGGTTTTTTCTCAAGAAGTACACACCGCTCCTGTTGAAGGAGGCGGAAGGGCTGAGACCGTTTGAACCGGATATACTTTCTTAGCTGAGGCTGTGGTACATCTGCGCGTTTCGCCCTGAAAGTAGCGGATGATCTGCCGGATATTGCGACCGATCATTTTAAAGCCCGTTACCACTTGAACTTTGGGATGAGTGCGCACCCTCAACTTGTCTCCACCCTGAGAACGTTTGATGGCTGAGATAGACCCTTCGGCAGCAGCGCGCTTGCTGACTGCCTCCTTGCGCTGAGGCTCTGCAAAAGTTCGGGCCCTGGCATGGGCAGCCAGGACAGATTTATGATTAACGCGCAGTACTGCGCTGGTTTTTTGGAACTTGATAGGGCAATTTTCTCTTAACTCACACTGCTGGCAGTATTCCAGGGAAAAATGAGCGTTTATCATACCGCTTTCTTCTTTGAAGTTGCTCTTTAAAGAGGGGTGGTTTTTGGGGCAGGCGAGAACGTTAAGGTTTCTGTCAAATTTAAATTCTGTTAGGGGTATCTTTTCCGGATCCGGGGCTTTGCCGGTCATGTCCGTGTAGTGCACGTTCACTTCCTGCTGCTGGCTCATCTTTTCCGTATCTTGGCTGTAATAGCCACCGTCCACGTAAAGATCTTTAATATCTGTATTCTCTTTGATCTTGGGCAAACGCTCCTGGAGCATCCCCGTATCGCTGGCACTGCTGTTTTCAGTGGTGTAGTCTGTAACCAGTTGGACGGGGTTCTCATCGGCGCAGGTCTCGGCCAGGTTAAAGGTGTAGCCTTTATTTACCTTGCCGCCCTTGTTGCGGAAGGTGGCATCGGGATCATAGGCTGACTGCAGGGAATCTGCCGAGATGTCCTTATTTTCTTTGGAGTGCCAGCTATCTGTTTCCCGGTCATAAAAGGCCTGTTCTTCGAGAAAGCGTGCAAGCAAAGCAATTTCAGGAGAAGAAGCCAGTTCTTTACCTTCCACCAGCTCGAGCAGCGCCGCGCTTAAATTCAGCATCTCCTGCAGCCTTCCCGGGACCTGGCTGCTGCGGGTGCGGTGAAGCAGGGTTGTTTTAAACTCAGGCCCCCGCACCTCTTTCAGATTCTCGGGCAGAAGCTCTACCGGGCAGTTCCTCAAAGCTTGTTCCAGCACATCGTACGCTAGGGCCAGGCGGCCGGCCATCTTGATATTGGACATGAAAAGAGTGGAATCCATGCGCTGCTGCCGAGTGTCGATACCAGTTACTTCGAGGAAATGGTGGAGAAGCCCCTTGAACTGCCCGAAGATAAGATCTTCCTGGTCCGGGTGCTGGATGGTATGCTCATAAACCCTGCGCCTGAAAAGATAAAAAGTGCGTTCCCCCAGGTAGCGTTCGCCGAGGTTGCTTTCCCCCAGGGCATACATGAGCTGGTAATTGAAATTATACTGCTCCAGAAGCATCTCGTCGGTGTAATCGAAAATATGCTTGATCAGCTCCAAGGACAGAAGGATATTCACCGGAAAATTGGGGCGTCCCTTGTCAGGGCTGTAAAGAATGGCAAAGGGTTTTTCGTCTATCCGGCGGAATACGTGCTCATAAAAGATGGGTGCCCAGGACTTTTCCAGCTTTTTTTGAGTTCTGGGGTGCAGGGTTGAGTAACTGCTGTACAATTTCTGTTGATTATGGCCATCATTTTTTTTGAACACCTCTTAACAGCCTCCAAAGCCAGGATATTTTATCTTTTCGCTCTTTTTCTTCGATTTACTATATCAATTTCTACAACGGATTCCAAAATCCTTCTATTTCGGAGGTTTTTTACAAATATATTTAGACTTTTTGCAGTGGAATCAATTTATAAATCTAAAATCCTTCTTTAAAATGTTCCTCTAGAAAAAAAATTATAATTCTGCTAAGAAAACAGCTTGCAGAATTATAATTATAACTACTTTAGAAAAATAATTGAAGCTATT
>PWGL01000143.1 GCA_003554465.1 Candidatus Pacearchaeota archaeon | reverse complement strand
TACTCTTTCTATTCCTTCTCTTGATTCTTCGGGGACCCTTTCATACACATCGGCTAAAACTTCTTGATGTTTAAGCGTTCTTTCCGATATCTTTTCTAAAAGCTCATCCATATCCATTCCTCTTTCTTTTGCTCTTTCTGCTCTTTGAATTGCGTTATTCAACTGATTTTCGTATCTCTCCATCACCTTTTCGGACATATCTCCTTTTCCCTTTTCTACCAAAGCTCTCGCTTCGGATATCCTTCTTTCCGAAAGATTTAAAAATCTTTCCGCTTTATTGTCTTCACCGAATGTGAAAAATGTCCCTACCGATTCGGCACCACTCTTTAGAAAATAAAGAGGGTGATCCGGAAGCATGCCGGGCTCCGGCAGGTCATTGCTTTGAGAAAAAACCACTCCGGCAAAGAGCAAGGGAATAATTAGAGCTGTGATAAGTAACTTTTTGGTCATAAGTTTGTTCGTTTTTATTTAATTCAACCTTTGACTAACTATAGCACAAACAAAAACCCAACTAAAATAGCTGGGTTTAATCTGTGCTCCGCGGATTGGATAAAATTCGAACCTATTTGATTAAAAACTCCTAACTATATGTCTTCCTATAAAAAAACTGTAAAGTTCGGAAGTGACTCACCCCCATTCACATAGCATAACTAAAATTCACCAAAATCCGCTACTTTATTTTTCTATTTCTAAATAAAAAACTTAAAGTTAATTAAAAGCACCCCCTGAACAAGGAGTGCTTTAAATGCTTCAAACAGATTTACTATCTAACTTTAAAGGGAAATCTGTTTTATCTTCCGGCACTAACTTCTTGAAATATAGCCCAGCTTCCCCAAATAGGTTCTAAATCTTTACTATAGCGAGGATCACTTTCGTGGACTATAATATAAAGCCCAGCCATTCCATCCTTGTTAAGGTTAACATTCATAATCCAACCATCTTCAAGATAAGGATCGCCGCCAAAGTCTCCTCGATAAGGCATTATGGTATACCAACCATCTTCTCTTTCCATAAACTCCACTCTGGTAATGGTACCTTCAAGATCCTCAGGTACGGGTTGTCCTACTGTCCCTTCTTCGGGAAAAGCAAATGTTTCTGCCATTAGCCCGAAAGAGAATACCATCGCTAATGCTATGGACGCAATTAATATTTTTTTTATAGTTTTCGGTTAGTTAAGTTTTAGTAATTGAACTTCCAACCGACCTTTATTTGTGCTTTTAGTATATGAAAACAAGAGTGAGTGTCAATTTTTTAATTCTTCCAATTACAAGTATGCAAAATCCTCCATTAAGACCAATAACTTTTCAGATTTAAAGATCTTTTCTAATACTTTATATGTTGTTTTTAGTTAAAATAATTTAACTGATAAAAAATACCCCCTAATTTCATGCACACAGAGGGTAGAATTATTATTTTGAATTATCTTTTCTTAAATTTTTATTCTCTCGTTTCAACTCTTTAATTTTCTCTAAGTTTCTTGTCCACCTTTTCCGTAAAGGATTTTAATTCTTCATCGGTCATTAAATTGACATTGAGCTCGTCAGCAACTTCCTTAATTCTTTTCTTAGCCATCTCTTTTTTCTTTTTATCTTCTATTAAAATCTCCAGTTCTATATGATAAGTCCAGGTCTCACTCCATTTAAGGGCAATTTCTACCCCCTTATATTCATAATTGTGTCTTTTTTGGTAAGATTCCTGGACCTCGTCAAAACCCAGCTTTTTGAATATCTTGACTGTTTTGTTAACGTCTCCTCTTTCTATTGGCACTTCCAATTCCTTAAAATCGCTTCCTTTTCCAATCTTGTTTAACTTTAGAGTAAATTTAGCTGAATCTTTAGACTCGTTATTAGTCACTTTCAATAATTTTTCCGGCATAATGAAGAAAAAAACATTTTTATCGTCGGGACCGAGATCTTCCGCATTTTTATCAAGGAAAGATCTAAGCTGATTATATTTTTTTTCTGAGAAGATAGACCTGAATTCTATTTCAATTTTCTCTTTTTTACTCATAACTTATTAAGGACTTTAGATTGTTATTTTTTAAAATTATTTTAAGTGCCCGAATTTTTATTAATTAAATTTCATCAAGTCCTTTCATGTATTATATCACACAGTAGAAATAAAATTAAATCAAGGAGCAAGAAACCTTTTTGTTTACTGCCTCCATAAGCATTTTAGATTTAGAAAAATATAGACTTTTTAATTTTATTTTGGCATAATATGTTAAGTGACTAAATAAAGACAACCTAAACCAACAAATAAGATTTATTGGCATGGTTGAAAAAGCGCAACGAGCATAAAAACCCCATCATCAGGGTCGCTCGTTGCGTCATACGGGGAACTCGTATGTGAGTATTAAAACTCTAGCCTGGTGGTGGGCTTTTTGTAGAGAGCTCTCTTCCAAAAAATGTGAAAAATAGTGACGCCGAATTTCAAAAACATATTGCAAAGACACTTAGAAAATCTAGATGGTACAAATTTGGATTTAATCTAATACTAATTGCCATTACATCAATTCCTTTTTGGCTAACGGTATTCTTGTTTAGAAGGTCATACAGCGTGCTAGAAACCTCTCTTCTTTTTGGGTTCACTGGAGCATTATTTTTACCAGCAATAATTCACCTTGTAATTATTTTAGGGGCCTATATGGTTTATAAAAACCCGGGAGAAAAATTTAATCAGATAAATAATATTTTCAATAATGACGATTTAAGTAATCCAAAAAGATTTCTAGCCGGCTGGATTATAGCTATAATTTTTTATATTTACATCTTATAAAATGGAAAACAAAATACTAAAAGTAATAAAGATTATATTTATTTCCGTTACGGTAATCACCATAATAACCTTCTGGTTTGTGCTTGCTTTAGTTTATTTCGAGTATAATGAATCATGCTTCAGCGATGATAATATAGCAATTATTAAGATGCACGGAGAAATAAATCTTGTAGATGGAGAAGAGAGGTGGGTAACTTCTGTTGACCCGATCGTTGACGTAATAGAAGAATTAAGCAGTAATGATAATATTGAGGTTATTATTCTTGATATTTATTCACCGGGAGGAACTATCACTGCAGGAGAGGAGGTCATGAATGCTCTTAAAAGATCTCCTAAAAAGACAATTGCTCTTATCAGAGAGATGGGAACTTCTTCTGCTTATCTTGCAGCTACCGGAGCGGATGAAATATATGCAACAGAATTTTCAGAAATAGGAAATATCGGGATCACGATGTCGTATTTAGACTATACTGAAAAAAATATTCAAGAAGG
>PWGL01000068.1 GCA_003554465.1 Candidatus Pacearchaeota archaeon | reverse complement strand
CGGGGTCCAGCCGGGTACCCGCGCTTGCACCATGGCTGATGTTTATGTGGGGGCTTCCCGCGCCCGGTTCCTTCTGTATGTTTTTTATCAGCAGGATTTTTTGTGGGAGGGGAAATAATTATAAGCGCGAGGGAGGAAGGGAATTTTTTTCTCGGGTTTTAGCGCTGGGAAGACGTTCAGGGACGGAGTAAATTTGTCACATTTCTGGGGATGCAGTTAGAAGGTGTGAAACGCGGGGAAAGATTCATTGGTCCTGCCTCCTGAGGTTTAAAAATTAGATTGTATAGATGTGCTACAAAACTAGGGCGCTTCGAGAAAGGTAGCAAGGATAAGTGCTGAGTGATGTTACAAAATTACTCCGTCCGCTTCGTCAATCTAATTAAAACGATACATGCTTTCATATATACCTGTTATAATATATAATTTTAGTAATTGGAAATAAATTAAAATGTAAATGGTGTTAGTAAATGAAAAATGAATTAGATAACAAATTGTTTGATTACATTCCCGCAAATTTTTTTTCTATACTGGCGGGGCCGCTAAAAGAGATACATGCCGGCCTGCTTTTTCTTATTTATGACCAGTATAAGCGCACAATCTACACCTTGCCGCGGGAGACGATTATCGACCTCTTTTGCGAGTACTTAGAGACGGTGGATGCCCCCGAGGAGTGGCCTGAGGATGAATATCCTGAGCACGAGCAGGCTGTCCAGTCCCCGGAAACGTTAAGAGATAGGGCTACCCAACTGTTGCGGAAATTTATTGATACTCAGTGGGTGGTGCAAGAGCAGCACTATGATTATACCTTCAAAATTTCTTTACCTGATTATGCCTTATTTATTTTGGAGACATTGGATAAAATCCGCACTGGCTATCGCATGGAATTTCGCGGGCGGGTGTTGAGTATTTATCAGAATTTAACCGGTGAGGAAGGGATGACATACGTGGCCCTGCAACAGGCCCAGGAATCTACGGCGGAATTGATAAAGGGGTTGGCCAGTCTCAATCACAACATTAAGAAGTATACGGAAAAGTTGCTAGAATATAAGGAACCATATGATATTATCAGGCAGATTTTTGATGAGTATCAAATCCAGATTTTAGGGGAGCAGTATTACCGTCTAAAAACATCGGAGCATATCTCCAAGTATCGGACGGGGATCATCTCCCGGGTAAAGGAATGGAAGTTTAACAGGCCTGAGATTATAAACCAGGCCAACCGCATGGTGGAGGAAAAGCAGGTGCAGACTCGGATAGAAGGGGAAAACTTAATTTTTGAATGGCTGGAGTATATTGAAGAGTCTTTTGAAAGTATGGATGATATTTTGGAAGAAATAGACCGGCGCAATTCTCAGTATGCCCGCTCGGCAGTGGAGAAGCTCCGGTTTCAGTTACAGCAAGGGCGCGGCCATGAACATCAACTGGTAATGCTGCTGCGCAGCCTGGCTGCGCAGGCCCGACAAAAAGGTGAAAAGGAAGAGGCCCCGGATGCGGTAAACCGGGCCATGCGCATATACCGCCAGGAAGCGGTGGACGAGCTGAGCATTAAATTACCGGTCAGAGAGAGAAAGGTCCATACCCCCCAACCTGTTGAACTAGTAGAAGTGGACCAAAAGTCACGGGATGATAATTTGAAACGCTTCCGCCAGCGGGTGCAGGAAGAAGTTACTATAGATGAAATCAATCAATATGTAGAGACATTGTTACAGGATAAAAAAGCATTGCCTTTAAGTGAAATGCCTTTGAAAAGCAATGAAGACTGGGTTAAGCTTATTTATATCATCCTTTTTAGCCGCTCCCGGCGGGCTGGTTACGTGCTTGCCGGTGAGCGGGGCGGCACGGTTGCTTTGAAGAAAGGGAAGGTAGAGCTACCTGATCTGACCATGGAAAGGAAGGATTAATCTCTTGGAAAACCTGGAATCCCTTTATGAACAGCTGACTGAAAAAGAAAAGCAGCAGTTCAGTGAGACGGTTAATCTATTGTTGGGCAAAACCTACCTGGTATATGAAAGGGAGGAAGATCGTCCGCACTATCGCTTCGTGGAGAAACACTTTGATCTTTTTACCACTTACCTGGAGATGGCGCGCTGGAGTTTGCATATGCAGAAGCAGTATTCTGTAATTCAGCTTTATAACATGGATGAGCGTAACCGGCGCAATTTTAACCTGCAGGAGACCATATTCCTTATTATTCTGCGCTTGCTTTATGATGAGAAGCGACGTGACCTTCGTTTAATCCAGCAGGTTTTGGTTACTGGGCAGGAGATACAGGAAAAATATATGGCTTTGCAAATAAGGCGCCGCTTGCCTACCAAGGAAGATACTCAGTTTATTCTCAAGTTGTTTAGCTCTTTTTCACTGCTAGATTTAAAGAAGGGGCACTGGAGAGAGCCGGAAGCGGTTTACCAGTTGTATCCCTCCTTGTTGTTGGCGGTGAACCCGGGAGATTTGGAAACGCTGGTGGAATGGTTGCAGGAAGAATCCGAGCAGGAAGAGTTAATAGAGTGGGAAGAGGAGGAGAATGAGGAAGAAGAAAAGGAGGAGGAGTGAGGAAAAGGTGGGAGGAAAAGGTGTAGGAAAAACACCTAATAAGACTGAATTATGTAAGAATGCTTTGTGGAAAATGTCATTTAGTTTTAAGTGGGAGCTAAATTAATTATGCGCATATTAACCAAGATTAAACTGATTAACTGGCATTACTTTATTAACGAGACCATTTCCATTGATGGTGATACCTTGGTTACCGGTGATAACGGTGCCGGCAAGTCTACCTTAATTGATGCCCTGCAGGTGGTTATGATCGGAAACCTTTCTAAGGTACGATTTAATTCTGCCGCTATGAAAGATCGCACCACCAGGGATATACGCAGTTACCTGCGAGGCAAAACGGGGGCGGAAGGAAAATCCGGGTTCTTGCGCGATTATGATTTTTCCAGTTATATTGTTCTGGAGATAACCCATACTACTTCTAACAAGCCTTACCTGATTGGCGTGGTTTTTGATTACTATCATGCCACCGGGGAAGAAGAGCATGTTTTTTTCCGCCTGGATGAAGAATATCTGCAAGATGACCTGTTTTTTAAAGGACCCCGGGAGCCACGAAACCGGCGGGAATTTTTTGATTACCTGAAAGCTAAGGGGATTAAATACAAGCATTACCATAATGATATTAACCGTTACATCTATGACTTAAAGCAGCTTTTCGGTGGTGTCAAAGATTCCTTTTTTTCTCTTTTCACCAAGGGTATTTCGTTTACCCCCATTACTAACTTGCGCAGCTTTGTTTATGAATACATCCTGGAAGAAAAAACTCT
>PWGL01000103.1 GCA_003554465.1 Candidatus Pacearchaeota archaeon | reverse complement strand
TTTTTATTTTATAGTAAGAAGAAAATCGTTTATGGATTTAAAGGTCTTTTACTAATAACAAGATATATTTTAAAATAATAATCTATCGGATAAGGTAATGCTAAAAATAGATAATAAACCAAAAATGTTTAAAAAAAATTTTCACCAAGTTAAAAGGAAGTTATATTTGGCATATATTAAGATATTCAAAATGCAAGGACCACATCATTTAGTTTACCATGCCTCAAATAAGCTCAACTTAGGACTGATAAATAATTTTATAATTTATAATGTGTGGAAGTTTCCAAAACATCCAGAAATATCTGATATGAAATTAATTGAAATAGATCCAAGAAAGGTAGATTATTATTACTTGTTTAGCTTTCCGGTGAAAGGCAAGAATGCTGTGATTGGAGAAGGAAAAGGGAGTTGGGACAAGCAAAAAGTTCCATTGGATACTTGTATATTGTACAGGTCGATTAAACAAAGATTTTTACGAGAGAAGGACTGGAAAGAAACAGAAATATATGAAAATTCTAGGGAAAGGATAAAGAACGGTTTAGGTGGTTGGAATACAGGAACTGTGAGAAGTATGGATAAAATAGAACAGAAATGTGATAAGTTAGATCGGTTATTTCAAGATATTCTAAACAATGGCTACAAACCTCAAAAATATTTATTCGAACATTCCCAGGATCCAGATGTTAGGAGGCATACTATAGGCGTTCGTGATTTTAGAATACCTAAAGAAATAGGTATAGCTCTTGATAGAAAGGGCAGGTTAATCCAAACTGCTGATGGTAGAAGAAGATTGTCGCTTTTAAAGGTTCTTTCAAAAATTACTGATTCACGCATGAAGATTCCAGCCGTTTTGTATTTATATCACACTAATGTTAGTGAGAAAGCTGGAGGTAAACCATTAAAATTGGAACATCCTTTAGTAGAAAGGACAAATTGAACCCAAGTATAGATTGATGTGAATATTGTTGTAAGATACTCCAACTAGGTATAAAAATGACCTTAGCTAATGAGCTTCGTTATGGGGCTCTTTTACATCTAGATAATATTGTTTTTACATGAGGCATTAAAATAGTTCAGTTTAAAATTATTTCTTACTTTTTTTATAGACGCCTATCCAAAATGGAGCTCTATATTTGTCAGGTATGGGAAAAGAAGTAAGAAAGAAAAATTTACTTTTTAAAGTTGGATAATCACTCCATTTTTCTACGATATATTTAATTTTTTTTTCTTTAAATCCATAAGTAGAAGTAAGGTTACGAAACATCCTAGGTGAATAGTAACAAACTCGAGAGTTACCTTTATCCGATATTTCAAAATTCCAGAATTTTTCTAAACTAAAGGGATTCAATATAGAGGTAACTAAAATCCCTTCTTCTTTTAAATGCTTATTTATGTTTTCTAACACCTTTCCTCCGTTAGGAATATACCCTATAATGTTCCCTAAAACTACAACCTCAAACTCATCCTCCAGTTCAAAGTCCTGAGCATCAGCAGCATAAACTTCAAACCCCTCATCTTTTAGATCATTAACAACGTCCTCATTTATATCAATACCAACAATCTCATCTGCTACCTTCGAAATTTCACGATATAAGTCTGTCTCATTACCAGCGCAACCTATATCTAGGACTTTTTTCCCCTCACAATGTTTTGTTATCTCTCCAATCCTCTTTTTGTGAAAAAATTTGCTCATTCCTATCTGGTTTTATTATTGTGAGGTCAACCTTTAAAGTATTTTAGTATATTAGAAAAAACAAACATCAAGGTAGGGAACTTCATACCTCATAACCAGGAGATACTAATAAATATCGGGCGAGATGGTCACCTTATTTTTGAGAATGGAAAACATAGACTTTCTATTGGTAAGATTCTGGGAGTAGATTCTATTCTAGTTAGAGTGCTTGTAAGATATGAAAAATGGCAGAAGCCGAGAAGAGAAATATCAAATTTGAATAATAAAGAAGAAGAACTAAGCGATAAAGCGTTAAAGCACTTAGATCACCCTGTTATGATGGGCGTAGAAAAAAGTTTGGTTTAAATTGGTCTGGTTTGAGTTTGTTTCTTGTTGTGCTGACATTATGTCATCGGGTTTTGGATTCAAGATTGTCCATACGTGCGCAATATTATATTACAAGAAAAGATAATCAACTAGTACATGCTGACGTCTGCCAGTTCAGCTCAGACGGATACCTTAAATTCTTCTACGTCTATTTTTCCTCTTTTCAATTATTTATTGTTTCCGAGGGTCCATTCTTTCGTGACTTAGTTTTGCATTTAAAGGAAAAGCATATCCTCCCTCATAGAGAGGCTACTCAGTTTCTGAAAGTTCAATTCTAGGAAAGTTTTCATAGGTTTGAGTAACTGGATAGTGCAGCACTGGCTGCTGCACGATTAATTAGGCTCAGAATCCAGAGATGAGCCCTTTGAGCGATGGTTTGGGTATGCGATGAATTTTTGTTCATTTAAACCAGATTTTTTCGTCGCATTTTCCGCAACGCCATTCGTCCTCCAAATGTGGTAGGCTCAATTCTTCGCACTTGTCACATACAACGTTTCGTGTCATATATTCGGCAAGACTCAATAATGACCATTTGATGTTGTTTCCCGTTAGTTTGTTTAAGTGTGCTCTGTCATCCACCCATCCTGATGTATGCTCTACTAATTTTTCGCGCATTTGTTCAATCTCTTCGTTTATCTCTCCTATGCTTTTGATATCGATGTCCTTTAATTCTGCAAATTTTTCGAATGTTTGCTTAGCTGTATCTGGGTCGATATCCAATTCCATTACAGCTTCTGTTGGATCTCCGCCGTTGGAATAAATTTCGAAAGTTTTTGCCCAGGGCACCTCTTTTTCAGCCTTTGTTTGTGGTTTTACTTCTACTGCTTCTTTTTTCTCATACTTTCTTACGGTCGGCGGGCTTACTCCTATTTCTTCAGCTACTTCCTTTTGTGTATAACCTTCAGATCTTAACTTACGTATCTCTCTAATCACTTCTGGTGTTAAGGTCATTTTTTAACCAAGGTTTTTGGTTTTTTGGATAATAATTTGTTATTTTTTTGGTAATATTTTGGTATTTTTTCCTTCGCTAAAGTTTTTTTGGTTCTTTCATTCAATCTTTTGGGAAGATTTAGCTGCCTTTTTTTAAAAAATTAAATTCTTAAAAGTATATATGCCCTTGCAAGCTTCGAAAATCAAAAAAGTAATTTTTAACTTTTGTGAGAGTTTGAGAGAGCAGTAAGTCCTCTTCCTTCAGGAAGAGGATACATGAACTCTCTCAAAAGAAAAACTTTATTTATTGCTTTTATAATATTGTAGTGACGGGATGTCGGAAAGCTCCGAGTTTTACAATCTGGTGTAGAGT
>PWGL01000008.1 GCA_003554465.1 Candidatus Pacearchaeota archaeon | reverse complement strand
CTCGGAATCATCAGTCAACGACCGTCAAAGATTGACCCAGACGTGCTGTCGCAGTGCGGGACACAGATTTCAATGAAAATTCGAAACCCGAACGATCAAGACGCGATCAAGAAGTCCGTTGAGGCTGCCGGCGAGGATGTCACCCGTGAACTACCTGGTTTGACTCCCGGACAAGCGATCGTCTCCGGCGACGCGATGAACACGCCAGCACTCATCCAAGTGCGCCGCCGCCGCACAGAACACGGTGCTGAGAGTCGTGCGGTGATCGATGAATGGCGTGACGCTTATGATCAGCGACAGCGCGAACCATCGCGGTCCGAATCAGCTGACTTCGGTGGAGGTGATTCGACTGGTGTTCAAAGTTTGGACTAACTCTACATGGTGAGAACAGATAGATTTTTTATATACACCACTACAGAGTTTTAAAATATACTCCTATTGAGAGCTCAAGAACGAGCCTTTTTAAATAGGTAGGTAATATGCCGCTTCGCGCGTCATGACGAGTTCGAAATCATCTGCTGCCATCACTCAAGAATTGCAAAGAGAGTTGGGTGATGCTGCAGAAGACGTTCAACGAACGTATAGAAACCTCCACGACTGGATGATCACTGAGGGAAAGAATCCAAGGCGAGAAATCGGCCTCAACGAATCGACGGCGGAAAATTACCTCAACCGTCTTGATCAACTCCATCGATTCTCAATTGCGCATTTTGATCCGGATGATCCGTCGAAAATTGAAGATGAGCACGCAGATGCTCTCCTGTTGATGATTGATCGAGCAGAGATCACGAAACAACGAGGGGAGAACAAAGGCGAGGAGTACGGGGAATCGACGAAGCGGAAATTCGCCGACACTCTCGAGTGCTATTTCAAATGGCGGTACTACGACGGGGAAATGAAGTACGAATGGGAACCAAAGATCAACTTTAGCGACGAGAAGGGTGAGTCCGCGTACCGGTTTACCTACCGCGAATTAGGGCTGTTGTTCGAAGAAGCAGAATCCTACGGATCGCTCCCATCGTACTACGACACACCTGCCGATGAGCGAGAGAAGATAGACGGTCTGGTTGCACAGCGCCTTGGGATTCCGAAGGAAAAAGTGACACGCAACGACTGGTTGCACGCTGATTGGAGCGGGAAAACCCATTCGATGGTGACCGTTGCGTTCGATGCTGGATTAGCACCGATCGAAATCGCAAACGCCGAAACGCATTGGTACGACCCGAAGACAAAGACGCTCACGGTCCCAACAGAGTACTCCTGCAAAGAGCGCGAGAAAGAAGAAGTGGGACTGGCTGACGAATCCGCGGATGCGATGAGCGAGTGGATGCAGGAGCGACGTCACCTCGACAAATACGACGGCAGCAACAAGATTTGGCTCAACAGAGAGGGGAATCCCTATCAATCAGGTAGCCTCTGTAATCTTCTTCGGAATCTCTGCGAAGAAGCGGGCATCGAAACAGAAGGCCGAAAGATCGTCTGGTACAGTCTCCGCCAGACGATGGGGCGGAACGTAACCGCTGAAGGAGATCTGTCGGAAGCCAACGACCAGCTACGCCACGAACGGCTTGGTACGACACAAGAGCGATACAACCAGACCCCGATCGAAAAGCTCCAAGCTCGGCTCAACGAAACGCGACGGAAAGCAGAGAAGGCAGCAGCAGATCCGGACTACAACCCTTACGAAGAAGAGCAACAGACGGCCTCGTCAGCAAGCAATGCGAACGCTCAACCAACACAGGACACAGGCGACACGTCTGCTGCGCTCACCACATTACAGGGAGGGGACATCCATATCAATGCCGTGATCCCTGACGAGACTGAAGCCCGAGTCGATATCACGAAGCAAATTCTCCATGACGAAACGGAGGACGAACTCCGTCCTTGAAAACCGAGAGCTAGCCCATTCGATCTAATGCGTTCTTTCTGTCCTCGATCGGTGCTTGATCGTACTTCATCGTCGTTTCTGGAGACTTGTGACGGAGTTGAGTCTGGGCTGCTGCGAGTCCTTCCTCACGAGCCATATAGGTTCCTGTCGAGTGCCTGATAGCGTACCAACTCATCTGGCGGTTCTCGGTGGAGATCCCTGCGATCTCACAGAGTCGGTGAAGCAAATTCCGAAGCGACGAGGACTGGTATGGGTTGTTCCGTCTCGTCAACCAAAGCGCATCCGTGTCATCGTACTTTTCGATCGTCGCTCGTTGTCCCAACCACCGATTTAGCATCTCGACAGTCTGGGTTTGAAGACTGACGATCCAGTGCTCTGTATTCTTCGAGGACTCTTCTTTCGGGATTCGAAGCACGCCGTTGTCGACATCAACCCACGACGTTCGTGCGCGTTCAACCTCGATCGGACGTAGACCCCCATCGAGGCTCGCGGCGACAAGACTCGGTGTCTTCCATTTATTCGCGCGTTCCCAGTCGGCATCCGTCACTGCTGTTTTCGGCTTCTCGAATCGTTGTGCCAGGTACGCAACCCATCGGTCGCGTTCGTCACCATGCACGCTATCACGACGAGGGACACTCCCATACTCCAGTGACGCGTCGCGGATGGCAGTCCGTTCTTCGCGCGTTAAGTAGTCCCGTGGCGTCGTTGACTGGTTTTTGCGGGAGAACGTAATCTCTGGCTCCCACTTGTCTGCACCGCGTTGATGATGGCGCCACTTGTAGAGCATCATCAGGGCCTTCCGGCACGAGTTTTTGTGCGCGTTTGATTTCTGTTGCCCGGCTAAGTGACGTAAGTAATTGTCAGCGTGGTCGTGAGTGACGTTCGTAGTGTACCCGCCTTCCTGCTCCCAAACCCAGCGGTAGAACCGGCCCATTCGGTACGCACGATTGCTGACGGTTGTTTTTGCGTACCCATCAGCTGTCTTCGGGTCTATGCCGAATGTTAACAACCAATCAAGACACTGTTCTCGCTCACTTCGGTAGTCGAGGAATTGTCGTTCATTTAGCAATTCTTCTGTCGGCCCATGGATGAGCGTGATGTCTTCAAGGGGGTCGGTTGCCTGGTCTGCGTCTTTCATTGCCTGACCTCCGTGACGGGAACCCAGGTCATTGCCTCTCGATTTCGCCAATCGCAAGACGGCGGCTGATTTTCCCCCTTGAACTTCATTGCCTCACGAGAAAGTGGAATCGCAAGACGGCGTCGGGGTCGATGCACCATCTGAATCGCATTGCCCATGAACATACGTTTACCCAAGGTTAGTTCACGGTGAAAACCACGAGAAGGCGGCGGGGTAGGATGCTCCGACTGGGATTCGAACCCAGGTCATTGCCGTGAGAGGGCAATATGATTGGCCGGACTACACCATCGGAGCACGCGTTGTGTGCACTCGTTCGTAGCGCAGACCGATGTTTAAGCATT